>JAJZHX010000013.1 GCA_021804315.1 bacterium | reverse complement strand
AGAGGATTACTTCAACTAAACATGGATCAATTACTTCTGTCCAAGCGGATTATGTGCCAGCCGATGACTTTACTGATCCTGCTCTGGCCACTACCTTTGCTCACCTTGATTCAACCATTACCTTAAACCGAGCTTTAACGGAGATAGGTATTTATCCGGCGATTGATCCTCTCGATTCAACTTCTAACATTTTAGACCCAGAAATTGTTGGTGAAGAGCACTACAATGTCTCAAGAGAAGTCCAAAGAGTCTTACAGAGGTATAAGGATCTTCAGGATATTATTGCCATACTTGGCATGGAAGAACTGTCTGAAGAGGACAAGCAATTGGTCTCTCGTGCCAGAAAAATTCAACGCTTTTTATCGCAACCGTTCTTCGTGGCTGAACAATTTACTGGTAATCCTGGTAAGTACGTTAAACTTGCTGATACAGTCAAAAGTTTTAAAGAAATATTAGACGGCAAACATGATGATAAAAGCGAGAGTGCGTTTTATATGAAGGGCGATATATCTGAGGTAAAATAGTGTTTGAATTTAAGCTTGTAAGTATTAGTGGTGTTAAATTTGCCGGGTCGGTTTATCAGGTGACCTTACCGACTGCCGATGGTCAAATAGGTGTTTTAGCTAATCATATGCCTCTCGTTAGTGTGGCTGTCAATGGTTCAATTATTGTTAAGAAAAATGCGCGTGATAACGACAGTGATTGTGAATATTTTGCTGTCAATGGGGGTGCCATAGAAGTGTTAGATAATACACTAAGTGTTTTAGTTGATGAAGCCGAACAAGCTGATGAGATTAATGCTTCGGAGGCTGAAAAGGCGCTTGATAGAGCTATTCAGATGAAAAATGAGGCTAAAGATGAGCTTAGCTTAGAAAAAGCCCAGGCGCTGATTGATCGTAGTCAAGTTCGCTTAGAGGTTGCCAACATTAAGCGACGTCATAAATAATTTTAGACCTAAGATTTTAGCTTGGCTGTACAAAATGCACAACGAGTAGCTTTTAGCGGGATGACGCTAAGGCATTCGGGGCATGATTTTGTAGCTTCCTGAGGTAACTGGTCCTTTTTAGATAAAGAGATGAGTTTGTTGATGGGCTGAATAACTAAGAAGAAAATAACTGTCGCTAGGATAATAAACGATACCAGCGAATTAATAAAATCACCATAGTAAAAGCGACTATGGTGAATAGTAAAGTACAGGCTGGTAAAATTAGGTTTTCCGCCAATAGCAGCCACTAAAGGCGTAATAAGATCTTTAACGAGCGAGCTAATAACACCATTAAACGATGCTCCGATTACCACAGCTATCGCCAGATCAATAACATTACCTCTTAAAATAAACTTTTTAAAATCTTTTCGCATAGCTCAATCAGTATAATTGTAGCTTAAATTATTAAAAAACTTCAATCGATGTTGGGGGAATTTTTACCTGATTACAATTGTTTAGCATTTCAGACGTATAAGTTATTGCTAGGTAGGTTATTCCTGCTTTTTTAAGCTTTCATATTAAGACTGCCAGAACCAACGCGAGCCTTAGCCACCGCTTTATTGACAAAGCTTATTATATTGTCTTCTATGGCAGATAAACCTTTGGCTGTATTTTGTCTTAGTTCAGACTGTTTTTAAATCAGCAAGCTCTTTTTAGGAAAAATTGCTTCTATCACCTTGTCTATATTTGCAACCTGTTTCACCTATTAACCTTTAACTATATTTTTAAACCTAGATTAAGCAATAACCGAGTAACAGTTTTTGCTCTGGCTAAATAATCTTAAGTTGCAAAATATCTGGATTTTTCAGGTATTAAAGCAAATTAGTGTTTTTATAAGTAGCTTTAAAGTTTGAGATAATATTTATATTACTCAATAAAACACGTAAAAACCTAGGATAATTCGCAATATTAATTAGTTTTACACAGGTTATACTTTACAAACAGTTTAACAATTTGATACGCTTAGTCTTAACAAACTAATTAGGAGGATTCAAAAAAAATGTTTGGAAGAAAAAAAGTAGCTGCCTTATTAGCAGAGTTTTTAGGCACAGCTACGCTAACATTATTAATTTTAAGTGTGCAACGTTCACAGCTAGGACTACAGTATTTTGTGGCTCTAGGTGCAGGTATAGCGTTAACTCTACTAACGTTTGCTTTTGTTGAATATTCTGGTGGGTTTTTTAACCCGGCAATTACTTTAGGCTTATGGACAGCCAGAAAGCTATCAAGTGTTGCTGCCGTGGCATATATAATCGCTCAAATGGTCGGAGCTTTAGCAGCCAGAGGCCTGTACTCATACTTTGCTAATACTCATTTATCGGCTGTTGGCGGTACCTTTAAAGTACGTATTTTAATAGCTGAGGCAGTTGGCACCTTTGTATTTAGCTTTATCTATTCTGCAACTATCTATAAAAAATATAATTCGCAAACTAGAGCTGCTTTCGCTGGTTTTGCCTATACTTTAGGTATATTACTAGCTAGTTCAGCTGCTATTGGTCTACTTAACCCAGCAGTTGCTTTAGGCATTAACGCTTGGGTATGGGGAACCTACGTTCTAGGACCAGTAGTCGGAGCAATTATAGGTATTAATCTTTATACTTTGGTTTTTGCTGAACCAGCTGAAGCTAAAGTGAACTTCTCTAAGAGTTCGACATTTAGTTTAGTTAAGCCAACCAAAAAAACCACAGCTACTAAAAAGAAAACTACTACCAAAAAGAAATAATTTTTAGTTTTAGTTTTTTAGATTTAAACTGCTTCCTTTTTAATCAGACATAGTCTATTAACGGGAGCAGTTTTTTATTAGTCGAATTTATGATTTATTAAGTCTTGCTCGAATGCTTGGATGCCATCAACATTACGTTGGTAGCTAGAGGTATCAGGAAAGTTTAAATTCTTGATACATCGCCAAACTGCCAAGATTAAACTTTTAATATTTTCTAGCTCCTGTTCCTGGTATTCTAAAATTAATGGTTGGGCAAGCGTGTTTTCTTCATCGCTCTCAATAAACTCAATTAGACCGTTTTTTACCTTTAATTTATGTGAATAACTAGCCGAGTTTTCGATTAACAGTTTATAGAAGTTAAGTTGTTGTTTGTATTTATGTAATTTTATTTTTGTAAATTCATTCTTTGCGTACCAGTTGTCTGCCGGTTTTCCGGTTTTAAAATCTATAACCTGACAAAGATTATCACTTAAAAGTTCTATTTTATCTATTTTGCCACTGAGGATTGCTCCGTCAATATTAACTCCCTCATGAGCAAAGTTTCTTTCTAAGATATCGGTAGCCTTTAAGCTATCAGGCTTTTCTTCAAAGTATTTGTTTAGGGTTTGTTGCCCACGCTGTTTAAGACGTTTAAAGTCACTATCGGATAAGTGTTTTAAGTATAGCGTCGAAATAAAGTACTGAGTTATGTCGGTGATCTTTGGTGGTTGTCCAAGTTTTTTGAGTTCTATATGTGTCCATTGCAGAGTTTTATGAATGGCGTCACCATATGCCCCTGATGGAGACATCGCTTCTGGAAATCTTAGTAGATTATGTTTTAAGAAAAAATTTGGACCATCTTTAGTAACGTCCAAAAAGTTGTTTAAGTGGGTTACGCTTAGTAAGTAATTCTTTAAAATTGGTTCAAATAAGCTAGGTTTATCGGCTATAACATTCTTAAAGCGATAAGCCCAGTCGGTCGTTAAAATTTCTTGTGATTTATCTTTAGCCGGTTGATCGGAAACAATAGGCTCAAGTTGCTTATCTATGTAACTACTTTTATCCGATAGTAAGTAGCTTAGTGGCAGAGCTTTTTTATTGTCCAATTTATACTGATAACTAGTAAGATAGAGGTTCTTTTTAGCTCTTGTTAAACTAACGTAGAGTAGTCTTAGCTTATCGTTTGGACTGTCTCCAGCAGGTTTAATCTTTAAATTCTTTGGCAAACTGATCTTATTTTGATTATTATTTGTTGGACTCCAGACATCTTCTTGAACATTTATAACAAAGACAGTCTGAAATTCTAAGCCTTTTGCTGAATGAGCAGTCATTACCTGTACGGCATTGGTTGTTTGAGTGTGAGGATTGTTATCGACGATCTTTTCCTTAGCGATTAAATGTAAATCGATGTATTCTATTAAATCACTAATAAAAATAGTCTGATTAGCCTTATAAATACGTAGTTTATCTCTGAGAGTCGATAATTGACCAAGAATCGTTAAATAGCTAGCTGTTGTCTTATTAAAGTTTTGTTCATTAAAGTAATATTGTTTAAACGGTGAAATAAATTGTTTTATATTTTTTGATTGTGGTAGCAAAAGATCATCAAATTCATCATCATTAGCTTCCAGCATGTTGCCAATCAGTCTATCTAATAAATATTCTAGTGGCTCAGTTTGGCTAACTTTAGCCAGACTTAAGAACCACTCAACTAGTTTTTTTACCTTTGGGTCAGTACTTTTTAGAGCAACTTCTAACCAGTGTTGTCTTTGATCATAACAAGTTAAACTAAGTTTTAAAATTGATTCTAAGTTAATTGCCCAGAATTCATAGCCTAAAATTTCCGGTAAAAAAACATCAATCTTGGCTTGGTCGTTACTAGCAATAGCAACAATTAAGCGTGACATGGTGCTTATCATGATAATCAGCGGAGACTGTAAGATATCTTCTCGATGTTCATAAGCTACCGGTATTTTAGCCTCACCTAAGTAAGGCATGATCCTTTGTAAATATTTGTGTTTTGGGGCCAGGACAGCAATATCTTTCGGAGCAGAACCGGCTTTTATTAGCTGTTTGATTTTTTGACTAAGAAAATCGTATTGAGCTAGTTCGCTAATAAATTCAAAGTGAGTTAATTCGCCACCTAAGTCATTTTTGGCAATTAACTGACGATCTATTTTTTGATTCTTAATAGTAATTCTGTCTTCTATCTGTTCGGCAATCTTTTGGCTAAGATTGAGGATATTTTGAGTGGAGCGGTAATTATCTTGCAGGCTAAGAACTTTAGCTTTCGGATAAAGTTCTAGGAACATTGACATATTTGAAGCCTGAGCGCCTTGGAAGCTATAGATTGCTTGATCATCATCACCAACGGCCATTATATTTGGTTTGTGCTCATTAACTGGATTATTGCCTAAAGCTTCTAGTAAACGAAATTGAGCTTTATTAGTGTCCTGAAATTCATCTACTAAGACATAGAGATATCTTTCTTGCAGGTTATAAAGTAACTCCTGATTATTCTCAAGCGCGTGGACTGTTTCGATGATCATGTCTTCAAAGTCGTAGAGACCTCTTGCTGTTAAAAGTTGCTCATATTGTTGATAAATATTTTGCAGAGCAAGCATTTTTTTAATCTTTAAGCCACTGTCTTTAAGTACAAAATCGCCATTAGCATTTTTTTCACACCACTGATTACGCCATTCAGTAATTTTCGGCAGATTATGTTTAGAAGTATCAGTCTCTTCAATGGCTTTTAATAGTTGATTGTAACAGAGGCTACTGTAGCCCATAAAACCATAGATGACAGGGTCTTGCAATTCTGCTAAACGATCTAATAGTTTACGATATTTTAAGAGTTGTTTATTAGAGGTTCGATCAGTAAAAGCTTCTTTAATTATTGGGTTAATCAGTTCAAGGCTTTTAAGATTTGCTTTAAGTAGTTGATTGAGCTCCCCTGCACTGAGGGCGTTTTGCTTTAGCCAGCCTATATTGTCAATAATATTTTTTATATAGATGTATTCGTTATTTAACTTGGTTGTTAAAGGGTTATTGTGATCTAAAGACTCTAGCACATCAAAAATAATCTGATGTTTGCCTAGTCCATCAATTGGCTGAAGCATTAGTCGATGGCTAAAATAGTCAGGATACTGATTTATAATGGTGCTACCAAAACTATGAAACGTGTGAATGGCTACATGATAGGCTGATTGACCTAACCTATCTTTTAAGCGTTCGCGCATATTTTGTGCAGCGTTTTCTGTATAAGTCAAACATAGTATACTACCCGGCAATACACCAGTTTTAATCAAGATATTGGCCACTCGCTCACTTAGTAGCTGAGTTTTACCGGTACCTGGACCGGCAATAACTAATAAAGGGCCTTCAATTATATCTACGGCTTTTTGTTGCTCTGTATTTAGAGCCATATATAGTCTATCTCCCTTTAATATGTCTAGTTATATTGTACTAGTATCTTGCCAAAGCTGTCGCGCAAATTTGACAGTAATCTTCTACCGAGAATTGTCTAAGTAACTGCTGAGTAGCTGAACCTAAAGGTTCTAAATCTTTAAAACCTTTAAGGTCGGCTGATTCACGAATTAATGAACCTAAACGTCCTTTAAGATGGAAGTTGCCTCTTTCAACTACTGCCCAGTTAGGGCCAACCGGAATAACAGTGGTTGGCTTTTTGACCTCATAGCTACTGTACATTTCACCTTTTAAAGACTTAATTAAATTATTAGCTACAAACTCACCATCGTGGAGTGCTGTTTGGGCCATGCCACTAAAAGGTGTATTAGCATTATCGCCGACAACAAATATTTTTGGTTCAGTCTGCAGATAGGCGTCAACGCCAACCTTACCTCGACCCATAATCACGAAATTATTGTCTTTAAAAAAAGGATGGTTAGTCACGCCTGCAGTCCAAACAACTGTCTGAGACGGCAAAGGGCGCCCATTGACTGTTAGAGCATCGGCGCTTTGGCCTTCTACTTTACTATTTAAATATAGTTTAATACCTAGTTGGTGTAATCGCTTACTAACTTGTCTGGTAGTAGTTTTTGATAAATTAGGCAGTAGTCTAGGCATCGCTTCAACTAAAGCAATATTGAGATGTTTAACGTCAAGTCCGTGACTTTTAGTAATTCGTTTTAAATAGGCCGGTAAAGCACCAGCTAGTTCAATGCCGGTTGGTCCTGCACCGACAATCAGGTAGTTAGTATCGGGCCGGCCGGTATCAATTAACTGTTGGTGTAAATGCTTCTTGAAGCGTTGAGCTTCGGCTTGACTTTTAATGCTAAATGAATAATCACTAAGGCCTGGAATACCAAAATAGTTAGTAACGACGCCCAGAGCTAAAATAACAAAGTCATACTCATACGATTTGCCTTCGTCAGTAATTATCTGCCTATTTTGTCGGTCGATGGTTTTAGCAACACCTTTAACTAAGTTTATATTACTGTCTCTAAAAATACTTTCATAAGGTATGTTAGCTTCGGCTGATGATCCGCCGGTAGCTACCCGATAAAGGGTTGGATAATATCTAAGACTGGTATCATCGCTTAGCATTGTTAAATTAATTTCTGGATGATTAACAAGCTTAAGGGCCGCTTTAACGCCAGCAAAACCGCCACCAACAATTAAGACTTTTATTTTTGACATACTGTTTAAGATTATATCAGCAAACAAGTTATCCGGGCAATATTTTAGTTGTAGTCACTTGGCTTGAGATCATTTTTAAAATGTTTTTTAGAGCTAGTTTTAACTTTTTTAATAGTTTTAGTCTTAGTTAGATAGCCATAAAAAACTACTAAGGCTGCGCTATAAATAATGCTAAAGTAGATGCCTATAATTATCAGTGTCAGAATATTAAATAGCACGTAAACTAGGGCTATTGCCCAAATTTCAAGACTATGACCTTCGCTGTCTCGAAAACTGGCTTTTATGGCTTCAATTGGGCTAAGCTTTTGATCGATTAAATAATAAGGCGATAAAATAACCCTTGGGAATATAAACAAAAACGGTACGATTAGTAATAAAAAACTAACCAGCATAATTAGCCAGGTCATAATTGTTACAGCTAATAATTTTAGGCTGATCTTAAGAGTAGTATCTAAGGCCTCTGAAAAAGATAGCTTATAACCTCTTAATGCTGACAATAAGATTACGGGACTAACTAAATAAGTTATTAAAATTTCCAGCAAATAGAGCAGTAATCTTAGGGGCATTTTAGTTAAATCGGCAGAAAATGCCATAATATAGCCAAAAGCTACAAGAGATAAATAAACCGACCCGTTATAAAAGACAACTTTTTGAGAAAGCTTGTAGGCAGCCCAAGGACCAGGCCAGGATTTAGGGATTGTGGGTAATTGTTGCTGGTTATTAAACATTGTTCCTCTTTAAGACTTCTAGTCAATATACCACCTTATAAGCTATTTTACCAGCCTGCTAAACAGCTTAAATTTGCAATTTATTGCTTAAAAAGATTATGCTTATTACCATGAGCACAGTAGAAGAAAGCTTAGTGCAAACTGGTTTTAAAGGCGAAATTGATAATAGCCCTGAAATTTTAGAAGATTATAGCCATGATGCTTCTATGTTTGAGTTAAAACCGCTTTTAGTCGTTAAGCCAAAAGATGCTAAGGATGTAGAGCTTTTAGTTAAATTTACTCTAGAGCACAAGGCGGAAATACCGGATATCAGCCTGACAGCCCGAAGCGCCGGTACAGATATGTCAGGCGGAGCAATCAATGAATCGATAATTGTTGATTTTAGACAACATTTTCAGAACATCGAGTATGTCTCCAGCGACTTCGCCCAAGCTCAACCCGGAGTACTCTACCGAGATTTTGAGCTAGAAACACTCAAGCATCAAGCTTTAATGCCAACATATCCGGCGTCTCGTGACTTAGCCTCAATTGGCGGTATGGTTAACAATAATTCAGGAGGTGAAAAGTCATTAGAATTTGGTAAGACTGAAGACTTTGTTTGCGAGCTTATGTTGGTATTTGCTGACGGCAAAGAGAGGATGGTTCGTCCGCTTAATAAACATGAACTAGATCAAAAAATCCAACAACAAGATTTTGAGGGGCAGGTTTATAGACAGCTATATCACTTAATCGAAGAAAATTATGACAAGATTAAGGCAGCCAAGCCTAAGGTTAGTAAAAATTCGACTGGTTATAACCTTTGGGATGTCTGGGATAGAGATAAAGGTATTTTTGATTTAACTAAGTTAATAGTCGGAGCTCAAGGGACATTAGGCTTTGTGACAGATATTAAATTTCGACTAGTACCAATTAAGCAACACTCTGGTTTGCTTGTCTTATTTATGAAGAATATTGATGATTTAGGAGAAGTAATTCCTAAAGTTTTACGTTCAAAACCGGCTACATTTGAATCGTTTGATGATGCCACGATGTTTCTAGGTGTTAAATTCTTGCCTAGCTTCCATAAAATGATTGGCTGGAAAGGCGTAATAAGACTTTTATTGAGCTTTATACCAAGCGCTTTGGATATGCAGGCCTGGAAAGGTATTCCGAAACTAATTTTAATGGTTGAATTTAATGATGATAGCCAAGACGTAGTTCGACAGA
>JAJZHX010000012.1 GCA_021804315.1 bacterium | reverse complement strand
TATGGCAACTTCGTATTGATTCAATTTATTTCCTTCCCTTGGTTAAAGCCCATACACATTAAAATTAATTAGTCATGAGCTGAAGTTTAATATTGCTCCTTATTTTAAACTATTTATATCTTCAGGGCAAGAGTAGCATGTGCGGGTTATAGTTCACCCATCCAGAGCGTCATAGGAAGATTCATTATTGTCTATATTGTCACTTTGAGCTGAACCGTAAACATCGTTTATAGAATTAACTAGTACTTCTCGTGGTCTAGACCCATCAGCTGGTCCCACTATTCCTTGCTCCTCCATAGTTTCTATCAATCTAGCAGCTCGACCATAACCTATTCTTAAGCGTCGTTGAAGTAAACTTGTACTTGCTTTTCGGTTATCTACAACAACCTGGATAGCGTCTTTCAACATCATGTCATCACTTCCCTCCTGCGAGCCAAAATCAGCAACAATACCGCCCTTACCGTTTAATTGAACCGGCTGAGAGACAACCTCATCATCATACTGAGGTGGTCTTTGCATGCGAAGAAAATCAATTATCTTATTGGTTTCATCACCGTCAATAAATGCTCCCTGAATACGTCTTGGCTTTGGTGAATCTGCTAAAGTCATTAGCATATCTCCTTGGCCAAGAAGTTTCTCGGCTCCAACTTGATCAATAATAGTTCGACTATCAACTTGAGAGGTTGTTTTAAAAGCAATTCTAGCAGGGATATTGGCTTTAATTAATCCTGTGATAACATCAACAGATGGTCGTTGTGTGGCTAAAACCAGATGAATTCCTACTGCTCTGGCTTTTTGAGCAATTCTGACTATTAAGGCTTCTACGTCTCTGGCTGCCATCATCATTAGGTCAGCTAACTCGTCAATAACAATAACTATATAGGGCATTCCCTCTTCTTTTTTTAAATTATTATATTCAACAATATCTCGTTTATTAACTTCTGCTAGTGCTTTATATCTTCTTTCCATTTCGGCTACTGCCCATTTTAGAGCACTAATACATTTTTCTGGCTCAGTAATAACTGGGGTTAATAAATGCGGTATTTCATCATAAGGCTTAAGCTCGACCTGTTTTGGATCAACTAAAATTAACTTAAGATCTGATGGTGAATTCCTAAATAACATACTGGTTAAGATCGTATTAATCATCACTGATTTACCTGAACCTGTCTGCCCTGCAACCAATAAATGAGGCATGCGGCCTAAATCTGTTACTACTGGATGTCCAGCAATATCTTTACCTATTACTAGTGTTAAATTGCTCTTGCTGGATTGCCAAGAATCCGCATTAATAATTGAGCTTACTCTAACTGTAGCCGGTTTTACATTCGGCACCTCTATGCCCACTGCTCTTTTGCCAGGAATAGGCGCCTCAATTCTGATAGCATGAGCGGCTAAATCTAGTGCTAAATTATTCTCCAGTGCAGTAATTTTAGTCAGTTTAACTCCCGTAGGTGGTTTAAGAGTATACTGAGTAACTCTTGGACCAATATTAGCGCCTTCCATCTCGACCGCAATATTAAAATTGGCGAAAGTATCATGAATTAATTTAGCATTTGTATTAACATCTCCAGCATCTGCTTTATCTTGTTTTTGATTTAACAATTGAGTGTTTGGAAATTGCCAGCTTGAGTCTGTTGTGGTTGTTAAAGCCTCATGGCTCTCATTGTTAGTTAATTTTTGAGCAGTATTTTTAAGACTTGTTAGTCTGGTCGGTTCATGAACTAATGAGTTATCATGATGAACCACTGGAACACCTTCATTCAATTGAAAACTGTCGTTGCCGGCTTTTGCTTTAAGAGCCTCTAGTTCGGGTTCTTGGTCTTCTTTGTCTACTTTAAATAGCTTAATTAGCTTAACAATAACGACTGGGGGAATAGAAAAAGCATAAAAAGCTATAAGCAATGTTAAAACTATTAATACTACGCTAGCAGGTACTTTATCAAAGGCTGAGAGGATTAATCCACCAATAGCTCTCCCAATGTGTCCGCCCTGTTTATTATCTAACCAGTTACCTGAAGGACTTTTTTGAACTAGAACAGTATAAATAAAACTACTGAATAAAATAATAACTGCCAATAATCCCGCTATTTTACTTTTTGGTAATTTATGCTCTGTCTTAACTAACAAATAAACCCCTGAATAAACTAAACTTATTGGGATAAGAAAAGTAGCAAGCCCAAACAAAAAATATAAAGCCCTGTATAGACCTATCGGTGCTGGACCACCCGCATGAAAACCACCTAAAAGCAGGACTAACCCTATTAAAATCATCACTACAGCTAAAGACAAAACACCAAAATTAGTCTTGCTGTCATCATCGAGTTGTTTTTTAGTCCGACTATTTTTTTTCTTTTTAGGCATAACGCTTCTCTTATTCTATCAACTTATTAGTTTTTATCTAAACAATTAAATTAATTGTAGAACAAAATACTACAAAAGTCAATCCGTATGTAACCGCTACTTCTGAACTTATGCATTTCTTTCATTTTAATTTTTGTTCTGCTCATTCACAAATTATTAGCACTTTTTTCTGAATATTCAAGACAAAAAGTCGAGATTGGTACACTTGAATGGCTGTCTTACGAGCACCTTATTAGCTATTTAACTACTTTATCTATAGCTAATTGAGTAGCTTTACTGACAAACTGTTTATCATAACTAAATAGCTTTGTGATTCCCGCATCCACAATGAGTTGCAATAATAGAGCATCATTAATGCCCATCTTAAGATCAGTGCTAAGAGATGCATAACGTTCAGCAAATGCTAAGTTAGGTGATGGCTCAACAAGGATTATATATGGTATCTCACTTATGCGATGCACTACTTTTAAGAGATCAACGTCTGGCTGAATTCGTGAAATTACAAATAACACTTCCTCTATAACATGATGAGAAGTAGCAGTCTGCTCTTGTTCATCTACTAACTCCTGAAGAAGTCTAACAGTATCATTATGCTTTTCCGCAGTCTCATCTAGGTAATAGATGAGTACGTTAGCATCTAAAAATACCATATTTTGTAAATCTAACTTTCGTATTTACTCTCAGCAATTTTACTAAGATATTCAGGGGTTAGTGGCTGGCTGGCTTTTTCTTGCAAGCGAAAACCGCCACCAACTACCTTATTAGTTCCGGCTGTTATTGACATTGGCTCTAGACGAGCAATTGGCTTACCAGCCTTTCCTATAATAATTCGCTCTCCATGAGTGACTCTATCAAGTAGTTTAGAGAAATTAGTTTTTGCATCGTGAACATTAACTACATTCATGGTTATAGTCTACTGGACTAAGTAGACTATGTCAAAAGATTCTTCAATAAAAAGTAATCAATTCTTGACTTCCATATCTGAACAAGTAGTTGCTTACACACTAACCAAAATATAATAAATGATTGAAAATGTACGGCAGATTATCAAGTCATCTTTCAGCAAGAAACTGACATGGTTTTTCTGTGTGGACTGACCTACCAGGTTGTTAATCAACCCTAGGGTCTTGAGCTAGTAAGCGACTCCGCATTTCTTGAAAACGTTTTTGTTGTTCAAGAGCTATTTGCTCAGGAGTCTTGGTTTCTTGTGGCTCTTGATTTGCTTGTTTATCATTTTTCTTAGTATGAGCAGTAATAACATTAATTACAGGAATAACTATCGGGCTTCTACCGGTTTTCTCAAATAAGTAATGAGTAAGGTGGTCTTTAAGCTCAGCCTTAAATCTATCTAAATCTACTCGTTTAAAACGCTGGGCAACAGCTCTTTTTAATTCAGCTCTTAAACCATTCATGAGTTCTTCATTATCTCTCATGTAAATAAACCCTCGACTGATTATATCCGGACTAGTTAATAAATTACCAGATTTCTTATCAACTGTTAGGACAACTGCGACTAAACCTTCTTCACTGAGTAGTACTCGATCTTTAACTACTACACTACTGACTATTGATCCAGTTTGGTCAACTAATATGCTGCCATTTGGTACCTCGCCAATTTTTTCCATTTTATCGGGAGTCAAAGCAATAATTTCACCATTTTCCGCATTAATTATATTACTCCTAGGTATACCTTCGTTTATAGCTAAATCAATATGGTATTTTTTAGCTGTAAAATCGCCATAAATTGGTATAAAAAACTTTGGTTTTGTCATATTAATCATTTCAGCATATTCGTCCTGAGAAGCATGCCCCGAAACATGAAGTGGCCCTACTCCGTCTAGTTCATGAGTGGCATGTCTAAAAACGTGAACACCTTTTTTTAATAGTTCGTCAACCATAACTCTAATATCGCCGTCATTGCCTGAATAAGGGATTGGTGTACTGGACAGCACGACAGTATCTTGTTCTTTAAGCTTAATATTTTTATGTTCGCCATTACTCATTCTTTGTAAAGCTGAACTAGGCTCACCTTGAGATCCTGTACATATGACAACTAATTCTTCATCCTTAAGGCTATTAGCTGAAGCAATGGGCACAAATGTGCCTTTAGGTATTTTGACAAAGCCATGTCTAACTGCCATTTCAAGCGTGGAAACCATACTTCGGCCATCCATAGCAACCTTCCGGTTATGATGGACTGCAGCGTTAACAATCATTTGAACACGATTCATGTTAGTTGAAAAAACACCTACAAATATACGCCCTGGAGCATTTTTCATGATGTCTATAAAGCTCTGCTCAATGGTTGATTCGCTTGGTGTTCTGCCTTCACGCTCGGTAGTAGTACTTTCACTTAGAAGAGCTAAAACTCCTTCATTGCCTATTTCTACTAAGCGATCGATGTCTGTTCTTTCGTGATCGAGCGGATTAGGATCTAAACGAAAATCTCCGGTATTAATAATTCTGCCAATTGGCGTGTCTAAAACTATTGCCGTGCTACCGGGAATGGAATGAGTAACCCTAACTAGTTCTACAAAAAATTGACCAATTTTTAATCTTTCATGAGTATTTTCGTTCATAGTTACTAATTTAAGTTCAAAACCCTCTGGCATAGGTAAACCAAAGTTTTCAAATATTTCTTCTACTCTGCCTGTACTAAATCTACTGCCATAAATCGGGGCTGGAAACTTGGGAACGATATGCGGTAATCCACCAATGTGATCTAAGTGACCATGAGATATAATGTAGGCTTTTATTTTAGGTTTAATTTGCTCTAAATAACTGGTGTCAGCTATAGCGTAATTGATACCTGGTAAATCAACTCCTAATTCATTGCCACAATCTAAGATTACGGCATCATCCATATACTCAACAACAATCATATTTTTTGAACCGCCACCATCCATACCTCCAAGAGGTATTATTTTTAGTCTTGGACTATCGTCAATCACATTAGCCCTAATTTGTGTTTTACTCTCCGCATTTTGATACTGATCAGCAATTCTCTGAGCATCAGCCTGAGATCGTCTTTGGGCTCTAACCGCTTGTCCTCTTGAGGTTGTCATAGTACGATTGGTCGTCATACCCTGATTTTTTGATCGATGGTTTGTTTTGGTTAATTTATTTCTGTCCATAATATATTATCTCCTTAAGTAAATATGTTTTATGCAATCTTGCTTAAAATAATTGGAATATTCATAAAATCATCAATTAGGGTTTGTTTCATAGCTCCGTTATACAGAGCGGCTGCTGGGTGAAATAATGGTAAGTAAACCTGTCCCTTATATCGTTTCGGCTGGCCATGACAGTTAGATATTTGAAGATCTGGTAAAAAGCAACTGAGACTATGTCTGCCTAGAGTAATAATTAATTTAGGTTGTATAACTGCAAGCTGAGCCTTAAGATAAGGTAAAAATTCGGCTTTTTCCTGAGTTAATGGATCTCGATTATTAGGTGGTCGATATTTAACAATATTAGTTATATAAATATCTTCCCTACTTAGATGTATAAGCTCTAGCATCTGATTTAGTAGCTTACCGGCAGCTCCGACAAAAGGTTGACCGGTTAAATCTTCATTTTTACCTGGTGCTTCTCCTATGAAAACTATTTGACTATCTGGGTTACCTTCGCCAAAGACTAGATTAGTAGCCGTACTTTTTAGCTTTGGTGTGACATTATTGTCAATAATTGTTTGCTTGATTTTATCAAGTTGTCTTTGTTTAGTGATTGGCATTAGTAAAACTCCTGAAAAATATAACAAAGTTCTTGCTACCGCCTATCACAAACAGTGGCACAACTATCCAAAGAAGCAAATTATTATGATGACTAGCTAATATTATTAGCCCATAGCTAATAGCGTATTCAATTGCTCCAAAAAAACTTAGTCCGACTCTCTTTTGGTGCCATAATTTCAATTTATTAATTAAGCCCGGCATAATTTAATTTATTTACCTAAGTCTCTTTTAGCTGCTTTCATGCTAAGCTGTAAACGTCCTCGATCATCTATGGCTACTAATTTAACGGTGACTTTATCGCCGTCTTTGACTAGATCGCTTGGTTTATTAACTCTTTCTTCACTCATCTCACTAACGTGAACTAGGCCGTCTTTGCCAGGCAGAATCTGGACAAACACGCCAAAGTCCATGACACTAACTACCGGTACATCTTTATATATTTTTCCTACTTCTGGCTCAGCAGTAATATTATTAATCCACTGTTTAGCTTTAGAAATACTGGCTAAGTCTGAACTAGCAATTTGAATAACTCCATCATCTTTAATATCTATTTCAGTGCCTGTTTCGGCTGTAATTTTTTGAATTGTTTCACCACCTTTACCAATAATTTCACGAATTTTATCTGGGTTAATTTTGATACTTTCTACTCTAGGAGCATAGGGGCTTAAATCCTTACGAGGTTTATCTATAGTAGTCATCATGTGCTGTAAAATAAAAGCTCTAGCTTCTTTACTTTGCATTAATGCCTGTTTTAAGATAGCAACCGGTAAACCATGTACCTTCATATCCATTTGTAAAGCTGTAATGCCTTTTTCGGTACCGGCTACCTTGAAGTCCATATCACCAGCAAAATCTTCTGCATCAGCAATATCGGTTAGAATTATTGGCTCGTCGCCATTCATAATTAATCCCATAGCCACACCACTAACTGGGCTAGTTAACGGCACCCCGGCATCTAATAGTGCCAAACAACTTGAACAAGTAGCTGCCATACTTGTTGAACCATTCTGGCTCATAATTTCCGTAACACTCCTAATGGCATAAGGGAAGTCTGTCTCACTAGGTAGAACTGGCTCAATAGCTCGCTCGGCTAAATAAGAATGCCCTATTTCTCGGCGACCTGGTGAACCCAGTCTTCTGACTTCACCTACCGTATAACCTGGGGCATTATAGTGATGCATGTATCTTTTCTCACCAGTTATCTCCATAGTATCTAATGTCTGAGAATAGCTAAGAGGAGCAAGTGTCACTATATTCATAGCCTGAGTTACTCCCCGAGTAAATAAACTTGAGCCGTGTGCACGAGGTAAAAAACCAACTTCTGAACTTAGTGGTCTAACTTCATTAAATTTACGGTTATCGGGTCTTATCTTGTTATTGATAATTTCTTGTCTGACATCTTTATGGACTGCCAAGGTAAAAGCATCATCATATTGTTGTTTTAGCTCAGCAAAATCTTCAGCCTTTTTTGATTCAAAATATGCTAAAGTTTGCTCTTTTAAATCTGCAATTAGTGAATTACGCTCCGGGTAAGGTTTTTGAAGGTTTTGGCCAAGTTTACCTTCAAGCCAAGTTTCTACTTCCTTTTGAATTGTTTCATCTGGTAAAACTAACTTAAAATCTCGCTTTATAACAGCTACTTGATCAAAAAGCTTTTGTTGGAGAGCTATAGCGGGTTGCATATTTTTAAAAGCAAACTCCATAGCTTCAACTATTTGATCTTCACTTACTTCATTAGCGCCTGCTTCCACCATCATAATAGCGTCTTTAGTACCGGCAACAACCAGATCAAGACCGGCTTTTTGTTGTTCAGAACTAAGAAAAGCCGAAAGCTTGCCTTTATCATCATATCCTACTCTTAAACCAGCTACTGGCCCATCAAAAGGTGCTCCACTAATTAAAAAGGCAGTGCTCATAGCAATCATCGCGATCATATCTGGGCGGAAATCAGGATCCATACTTAAAACTGTAGTTACTCCTTGAACTTCATGGCGATAACCTTTTGGCCATAGCGGTCTAATCGGACGGTCAATTAATCGTCCAATTAAAATTGCTTCATCAGAAGGTTTGCCCTCTCTTTTTACAAACCTTGATCCACTTATTTTGCCGGCTGCGTAAAAACGTTCTTCATAGTCAATGCTAAGTGGAAAATAATCGAAACCTTGAAGACTATTTTCACTTACCATGGCAGTTGCTAGAACCACAGTATCGCCGTATCTAGCTATCACACTGGCGCTAGTCCTGAAGCCTATACGATTTATTTCTAAAGATAATTTGCGCCCACAAAAATCTGTTTCTACAGATACAATCTCTTTTCCTGAGGGATTAATGGTCTGTGCCATTTTTAACTTCCTTTCTGTCATATGTTTTCTTAGATAAAGTTCAAATATATAGTGGCGTCCTTGTGCCTAATCTTAAAAACCCTTATATATCTGTTGCTCTATCTAAGAAATTTAGTTTAATGTGCACAAGCTTGTTGTTTCTAATCTTTCTCTAAAAACAATCAGTTTATTCACAAATAACTTAACTAACGTCTAATTCCTAATTCTTTAATGATATCTAAGTATGCTTGGCTATCTTTCTCAGCAATGTATCTTAGTAATCTTCTTCTTTGACCAACCATCTGAAGCAAACCTCTTCTTGTCGCATAATCATGTTTATGGGTTTTAAGGTGTTCAGTTAGCTCTTTGATTCGCTCAGATAAAATAGCAACTTGAACAGATGAACTGCCTGTATCTTTATTATGCTTCTGAACACTTTTAATAGCCGAAGCCTTTTTATTGGTGGTTATCATCAACCAAGATTATAACAGATGTCTATCTAAAGCGCAACAGGCTAGTTAAAAATCTTAGTTATAGGTCTTTTGAAAAAATTGTTCAATATTATCCTGATTGATTAACGAAAGTTTTGTCGCATCAATAAGTTTAAAATTAGCTATTTCAGCTCTTTTTAGATCCTGAACATAAGCTCCGATACCGAGTTTATCACCTATATCACTAGCGAGACTTCTTATGTAAGTACCAGACGAAACATTAGCTTCAAGACTGACTAGAGGATAATCATATTTAATTAGCTTTAAATTATGAATTGTTACTTTTCTTGGTTGTAATTTAAAATTGACTCCTGATCTTGCCAGCTGGTAGGCTTTTTGACCATTAATTTTTATAGCTGAATAATTTGGTGGTGTTTGATAAATAGTGCCTTTAAAGCTTTC
>JAJZHX010000011.1 GCA_021804315.1 bacterium | reverse complement strand
TCTTGAGGCATTAATTGTTTACTCTGAAAATACTGAGCTACTGCACTACCTAGCACTATTATCATGGCGGGCCAGTAGATGCCAGCTTTGCTTAAGGCTGATTTACTAAGATTAACTATGCCAAATAAGGTATCGTCAAAACGATGAATGTTATGAGACAAAACTTTCATCCATGGTAAGTGTTGTAGTCCTGGGTAAGCAAAAGTAACTAGCGCATTTGGATTATCTATAACCTTACGAAGCCCGCTATAAAGACCGATTAAAACTATTAACTGAATGATTAATGTTGGAAATGTTGAAAAAGGATTAATACCTCTCTCTTTGTATAATTCCATGAGCATTTGCGATTCTTTAGCTCGATCTTTTTTGGCTTCTTTTTTGATTCGTTTAATCTCTGGCTGAAGATCTTTCATAGCCTTAGCCTGATGAAGCTGTTTTCTAACTAAAGGCCATAGGATAATCCGAACAACAACCGTAAAGATTATTAAAGCCAGACCAAAGTTATGTCCTGGTAAAATGGCATAAATAAGGACCAATAAATTAAAAATTGGTTTAACGATTATAGTAGTGAACATAATTGTTACTACTATATCATGATTTGCTAAGGAGATTTAGGGCTTTAACTAACTTTATTTAATAAATCTTTAATTTGTTGTTTTAGCTTTAAATAATCAATTTCAGCTAATTGATCGCTATAAACATTAAAAATTAAATCCGTTGAAGCAGGAATCATATCTGATGTTCTGACTGTTTCATATAGCCTTCTTCTTATTCGGTTACGTTTAACGGCTGATTTATTGACCTTACGTCCGACAACAACTGCTATCCTATAAGGTTTATTCGGTGGTCTTTTAGCATACCTTAAACTAACAAGACTGCCTCTAATAATTTTGGTTTTTGGATAAACCTTATTGATACTAGCGTGTCCATGGAAACGATGTTTCCGGTTAATCATATTTTATACTGAAAGCTTAGCTCTTCCCTTTAATCGACGAGCCTTCAAAACTTTTATGCCACCTTTTGATGACATCCTCTTTAAAAAACCGTGCTCTTTAGCTCGAGATCTTTTTTTCGGCTGATAAGTTTTCTTGGGCATAATTTATCCTTATATAAAAATTGGTTTTAATAATTAATCTTGCTGTAACTATATCTGTTAAGTAACTAAAAGTAAAGCTTATAAATCTAAGTACAGGCTAGTTGATTGTTTATCTTATTATTTTGGGTTATGCTTATGATTAATGAAGCTAAAAAATAACACTGGTTTTACGGTTTTAGAAACAATTCTAATACTTGTGATAGTTGTTTTAGTGTTTTCACTAGGTTATATATTATATAAAAATCATCATAATAGTCTCGTTAAGAAGAATGGCTATTTTGTTTTAAAGAATCTTGGCGTAGAGTTTAGGCCCAGTAATACCTTATCGGGCATAACTGTCTTGCCTAGCCCAGTTACTACAGGAAAAACTGCCGAAGTTTATATCACAGATACTGCTTCAGAAAATGCTTTTCAAGCCTGTCAGGCTAGTGCCGGCAATAATGCCATCCCTTTAAGCCAGCAAAAGCAAAGTGAATCATTTGCCATATTAGCTAAAATACCAGGAAAATATTCACTAGGTGAAAGTGCTTTGGTTAAACAATTTAATGGTTTTTATATCGCTGCTAGTTATCCAAATGGTATTGAATGTGCTAGTGGTGTTGCCAGTCAAATTAGTCATTGGCAAGTTGAAAGTGAAGCAAGTTATAAGGCATTAATTAGTGATATGAAACTAACCGCTAAGTTAGTTTAGTTCATTTTAGTATGAATAAAGTTATAATTGGCTGCTTGTAGAGCCGGTAAAGACTTATAGTCTACAACGTCTAGTCCAATAACGTTCATCTCAGAAATATTCCAGGTACCATTTAAATTAACACCCTCAACAAAAGCAACATGGCCCAAACCATTGTCGACACTAGCTATTTGCATGATTGCTCCAAAACTAGGCTGGTGATTAACCAAATAGCCGTCTTTAGACGCATAATATGCCCAAGTAGCTGCATTGCCCCAATTAGTGGGAATCGGCTCACCTATTTGGCTTCGCCTAATAAACACCCACCAAGTGCAATTGCCCCAGGCATAGTAATCACCCGGATAACTAACAACGTCATAAACGTGGTTAGCTTCAGCAGGCGTTGACACATTGGTGAGAGCAAAAACTGATATGATCGGCATCAGGATTATAAAGATTACTATTAAAACTAGCCCTAAAAGTTCTTGTCTAATTGTTTTGTTAAACCTAATAATAAAGAAGTTGATCATAAATAAATTTCAGCCGGATTAGTAGTTATTAACGGATGTTCTTTATCTGAGGCAACGATTTTAACTGCTACATGATTTTGATCAGCTAACAATAAGGCCTCGCCTTTGGCGCTAGTTAAAAGAAAGTTCTTTTCGTATTCACTTAAAGCAAACTCTGAAACAATATTTTTAATTGATGTTGAATCTTGTCGCATTAAGATCCTTAAACTACTCTGAGAAGCAATCGCCCGACCATAGTCATTATTTAAAAAGTCGTTAGCAGCTTGAGAGATAATCGATACGCCAAGATAGTATTTACGAGCTCTTCTAACTAAACCAGAGATGAAACGAGCACTTTCCTCGTGTTGCAGTAACATCCAAGCCTCATCTATAACCAGTAGTCTTTTTTGAGGTTTTAATTTAACCTGATTAGATACAAAA
Organism: bacterium; assembly: GCA_021804315.1. GTDB lineage: Bacteria > Patescibacteriota > Saccharimonadia > Saccharimonadales > UBA4665 > JAJZHX01. The sequence continues at coordinate 8,227 of JAJZHX010000011.1, read as the reverse complement.
TTCGAAATAATTAACATCATGATTTGTCTTAAACTTTCCGGCATATCTTTAATATCAAAAACCACCAGATCATTGTTTAAATCAATGTTGGTTTGAGCGTTAAAGATATCACTTAAACTACCGCTAATATATTTTTCTAAGCGTTCATTGAGTTTTAATTGGCAAAGATTATGAAGTTCTTCATAGAGATCTTCTAATAAAGGCGTGGCGGTTGGATTGTTGGTATAAAGTTTAATGATTGCTTTATCAAGAGCAGCGCTTTCTCGGCTAGATAAACCGCCCACCATTAAAGATAAAACTTCTATTAAATCTTGGGTATGTTCTGATAAATCTTTTAGTTCTCTTTGGGTTGTTGTTAAATCAAACGGGTTAATTTTCTGCTTTGATTTAGCAGATAGTTTTATATAGCTGCCGTTCATTGATTGACATAGAAGCTTATATTCTCTTTCCGGGTCAATCACAATAACCTTAGTGCCAAACATTAATTGCCGTAGTATTTCAACCTTAGTAGCATAGCTTTTACCACTACCAGACTCAGCAAAAACAATACTATTAGCATTGTTAAGGCTAAACCTGTCTAGAATAACTAATGAATTATTCGATTTATTAACACCATAGAGAATACCGTTTTCTTGAGCTAGTTCTGAAGACATAAAAGGAAAAGTTAAAGCCGATGAGGAACTATCTAAATTTCTTTTTTGCGACAGCAGATCTTCTGCCCTTGGTAATATCGAAACCAGTCCATCAATTTGTTGATAACGAGCTATTTTACTGTAAAAAAGCCTAGCTGCTAAATTTGTTTCAAGCAGTTTAGTAATTTTATCCAACTCTTCTAAGGTCTTCCCGCTAATGCACATATAAATAGCTACTTGAAAGAGCTTTTCCTGGCCTCTCATAATTTTATCTCTTAAAGCGGTTGCCGACTCTAGAGGATCACTAATTTCTGGACCAACTAGTTGACCACTTTTAATCATCGCCCTCTTGGTTGACTCTAATTCAGTAATCTTTCTATTAAGTTTAGGTAGGCTAGAGCTAGCTTCAATAACGTCAAGATGATAGCTAACGTCTATATCATGGTTAAAGTTGATTAAGTTATTCAACCAACCAGAGGATGCTACATATGGATAACCGGCGACAAATAAAATTCGATATAATCTGTTGTCTAAGGCTATATTGTCTGGATTTTCTAGTAAAGCTTCGTAAGAAATTAAATCGATGGCATCTTGTTGTCCGTAGTCAATTAGCTGGAGGTTAGTTTTTTTAGCTCTTTTAAGTAGTTTAGTCATTTTTATAACCTTTCATGTTATTTACAAATAAGCTTTACTGAGTAACTCAAGTGTCTGACTACTAATAGACTGGATCTTGGAGCGCTCAGGATTATAAAAGCTATAAAATAGATCTAATATCTCTAAATTAGTTAGTCTTTTGGCTTTTATGCCTATTTTTTCAAGACCTTTGATAACAATGTCCTCGAGTAGTTTTAGCTGCTGGGCAATAAGTTCAATGTCCTCTACTTCAGTGTCGTTTAAGGGCAAAACTAGGTAGAAACTTCGACTTAAAATTTTATTATCAACTACTAAGTTTTTTATAAATTGACTGTAGTTGGTTAAATGTGTCTTTTGGTTTAGGTTTTGTTGGTTTTTGGTCTTTTTATTAAGTTCGTCTAAGTAGCGATCAAGATCTATGGCTCTAATTCTATAAAGTATTTGGATCGAGCAAGGCAGAGCATTTAAGAAAGCTTGGTAATTATCTATTATATGATCTTGTTCGTCTTCGCTTTTAAGTTCAAAGTTAATGGGATTAATCTCTAAAATTGCCCGGTATTTATTGTCAGATAATAATAGTACATTATGACTAACCGACTTTATTTTAATTTGTTCCCTAGATGAAGCTATTTTAGTTGTCTTTGGTAATATAAACATAAAGCTTGCCCTCTTTCTCTTTTATTAAAGTTGTGCCAGTTTGTAGCTCAGCCAGTCTTGTCTTAACTTCGTTAAAGTCTACTTTTAAAAATGGTTTATTTTCCTCAATAGCTTCTTCTTTAACAGCCGTTTGAATATTTTCAGGTTCATCCTCAACTTTTAAATAATTAGTGTTTTTATTAAATAAATATTTTTTTACTCGAAGGTGATATCGAAGTAAAACAATTATTAAATTAATCGCTAACTGACCATTAATTCTTGTGGCTAAACCGATAAAAATTGGTGCTATAAGAACGATTAAAACCAATTTATATAGGCTTAAATGAAAGTTTTTAGGTAATAAGCCATAAAATGCAAAACTTATAAAAATCGGGGTAGCGAGTAAAAATAACTGGGTTAAACTTAAGTTGCCAGCAATTTTATCTTCAAAGGTTGTTATTTGAGCCGGTATACTAACCTGTTTCATTATGGGTGTCCCAAAAGTTCCTTTCTAGCCAGAAATACTTTGGCTTAGTGCCCCTATAAACTGGCTACTTAAACGTCTAATCATCTTTGGACCAATACTGACATAATTAAACTGGTTCATGACTCCCTGGGTTTTAATTAGGGCTATTAAAGTAGAAATGCCGACAACTAGCGACATAATTGAACTAGACGAACCGTTATTACTAATAAGATTGGCCAGTAAAGAGCCAGCTAAAATTAGAATGACAACATGTACAAACAAAACAAAAATGGTTGTAATGTAAGTTTTAATAGCGCTAATAGCAAAATCTTGAAAGCTCGGTACTAGCCATAATAAGATAATCATTGGCGCTAAAACAGCACCTAAATAAAGCGTGACTATTCTACCGACATAGTAAATTAATAGAATAAAGGCTAAGACCATAAAAACTAACATAATAATCAAGGCAGCAAGACCATATACGGCCGACTGATTAACAATTGCCGTTAAAACACTCCAAACATTCAAACTGCCAAAGCCGGCATAAAGAGCACTAATCATGGTGTTAGATAAACTAATCACTGCATCAATAATAAAAATAGACGTATTAATGGTTACAAAGCCAAAAGCTAAACGAGGTAATAGTTGCCTTAAATCAAGTTCTTCAAAACCTAAACTCGAGGCACCCATAACATGAAAACCTAATAAACAGACAACTAAAACAAACAGTGAGTCAGCCATGGCCACTAAACCTAACCATAACTTAAAAACACTTATATTAGCAGCCATTAGAGGTGTTCCACTGGTAAAATACCTTAAAGCTGAGATGATTGGCTTGGCAATTGATTGAATTAAATAATTTATTAGGCCGGTGATTGCTTTAACTATTACGTCTATTAAACTAAAAGAGGCTGAATCGGTTTTAATATTGCCAAGGTTAGGTAAACTACTAAGTGAAGGGCTTGAACCAGAAGTGTAGGCATGGCTAAGTAGAGCAGTAATGGCTGTAGCACTTAAAACTATGGTCAAGCCGATTAAAGAGTCTCTGATAATCTTTTTAGCCCTGGCTAACTTTTCTGGCTGACCAGAGCTAGTTATGTAGTGAAAACCAGCGTTGACTAGAAAAACAACACAAACTAAAGTAGCTAAGAGATAAAGTGTGTTTAAAATTGGACTTAAGTAAGAGTCAATAACGCTACTAAAACTACTACTAAAGTAGCTAATCATTATTTACCCTCCGAAGGCACTCGAAGCTAGGTTAGAAACAATACTGCTTAACACAAATGCCGCGATGGTTATAACTAAACCGGCCGCTGAAAAGAAAATAGTTCTTTTAGCCTTTTCTAAGTTCTGCGGATTACCAGAACTGGTTATATATTTAAGTCCGCCTAAAACAAAAAACCCGGTTGCTACCATGCCTGCTAAACCAGCTATAGCGGTTATAACGTTTTGTAAAAAGTTTTGTATCTGGCCAACACCTGCTGGTGCTGCTAAGACTTTAGTGCTAATAAATAAGGGGCTTAGTAGGATAAACCAGCCTGCTATTTTTTTATAATTATGCTTCATAATATCTTCTCCTTGTTCTACTTTTTTAAAGGTTATTAATTACTTGGTCAAAGTTATTGGTAAAAAGTTAATGAAATTTTCATTAAATTAAACAAAGTGAAGTATCTTTAACAATGTTTTACCGCGATATTTAGTCATTTTTCCACTTAATGGGTGGTGTTATCCACAAATTTAACAGATTTGAAAATTGTATGTGTATAAATAAACTCTTTTGATAGATTTTTTAAAACGAAAATAAATATTTTCATAAAATCTATATAAATATGTGGAAAACTTTTGTTATTTTAGTTATAGTATCTATCACTAAGGACGAGGTAATAACGTGGTTCAAGATGATGTTTGGCAGGCTATACTCGGTGAGTTAGAAATTTCTGTAACCAGACCTGCTTATGTAACATACTTTAAAAACACAGCTCTAATAAAAGCTGAAAATGGACAGGTTATTATTGGCGTTAATAATCCTTTTGTGAAGGAAACAATCGAAAAGAAATTTAATAATTTAGTATTGGCTACCCTAAAAAAGCACGGTATTGAGGTAAGTGAGGTAGTTTATAAAATGATTTCTGCTAGAACTCAGCTACTGCCTGAACAAGAGTTTATAGAAGAAGAAAACGCTGAAGAAGATCCTAAAAGCGATGAATCAATAGCTAATCAAAACCAACAAAGTCCAACTTTAAACGAAAGATACACCTTTGATAATTTTGTAGTTGGTGATGGTAATGAGCTAGCTTTTGCTGCCTGCCAAGCGGTAGCCAGTCAACCAGGCATTAAATATAACCCGCTTTATCTTTATGGTGGTGTTGGTATCGGTAAAACTCATTTGATTCAAGCCGTTGGTAATGATATTCAAAAAAGAAACCCTTCAGCCAAAATCCTATATATAGCTACCGAGCAATTTGTTAGAGAGTTTGTGATGGCCTTAAGAGCCCGAACGACAGCAACATTTGCTAATCATTATCGCTCAGCCGATGTTTTAATAGTTGACGACGTGCAGTTTTTAGCTGGTAAAGATAAAATCCAGGAAGAGTTTTTTCATACCTTTAATACTTTACATCAGGCGAATAAACAGATCATTATTAGTTCAGATAAACCGCCTAAGGATATTGCCATGCTGGAAAATCGTTTAAAGTCTCGTTTTGCTGGCGGTATGAGTATAGACATGCAAGCGCCAGACTATGAAACTCGTTGTGCCATCATTCAAACCAAAGCTGAAGCAAATCAGGTTGAGTTAGAATCAGAAGTTGTTGAATATTTAGCTAGCTCAGTTACCTCTAATGTTAGAGAGCTAGAGGGAGCTCTTAACCAATTGCTGGCTTGGTGTGATGTTAGAGGCATAGAACCGTCTGTGGCTATTGCTTCCAGTTTATTACAAGTCAACAAAGGCCGTCCTAAACACTTAAGTGCTAAACAAATTATTGAACGTACTGCTCGACACTATCAGATACCGATTGATGATCTAGTTGGGCCTAAAAGAGATAAAGATATAGTTGTTCCAAGACAAGTGGCTATGTATATTTTACATGAAGAGTTAAGGCTTAGTTATCCTAAAATTGCTCACGAATTAGGTAGAAAAGATCACACGACAGCTATGCATTCTGTTAAGAAAATAACTCAAGAATCACAAATTGACGTAAGTTTAAGAGCAGCTATAACTGAAATAAAGGAGCAATTGTATGCGTAGAGATTGGGGAAATATAGTGGAAAGTAGGCTATTTGAAATGGGTAAAAGTCCGGTTTTATACACACGTCTTTTGATTATAATTGTCTTATGTGTAGAACGGGTGGTTTATTCAAGTTTTTTACTTGATTTACGCACCTATTTTTACACAAGTTTTTTAATCTTTTTACCTCTTTTAATTAGGGTTTTTTACACACATTTTATTAAACTCAACAATAACAACTATTTATTTAATGTTAATTTTAATAGTAGTAGGAGAAAATTATTATGAAACTACAAGTTACCCAAGCAAATCTTAACCGAGGCTTATCGTCAGTAGCTAGAGTTGCTAGCTCAAGAGGAACATTGCCGATACTGGCTAATGTATTAATTAAAACTTCTAAAAATAGGTTGAGTTTATCGGCAACAAACTTAGATATAGCTATTACACAATTTATTGGTGCTAAAATAACCGAAGAAGGTTCAGTAACTGTACCAGCAAAATTGATGCAGGAGTTTATTAATAGCCTTCCTGAAGAAATAATCGACTTAGAAACCGAAGGTAATAAATTAAAAGTCAGTACTGATAAATATAACTCAGTAGTTAATGGTATTGCTGCAGATGATTTTCCAGTTATGCCAGCAATCAAGAAAGAAAAATCCTGGGATATTAGTTTGAGTTTATTTAAAAAGGCACTTAATCAGGTTGTGTTTGCCGCTTCAAGTGATGAAACAAGACCGGTTTTAACAGGAGTTTTAATAAAGAGTATCAATAAAAAACTCTACCTAGCTGCAACTGATAGTTATAGGTTGGCGGAAAAGCAAATAGCTACAATTAACGAAGATATTGAGATGTTGATACCAGCATCTGCCCTCCAGGATCTTATAAGGGTAATGGATGATAATGACACAAAACTAACTATCAAAAACGACGGTCAACAAGTATTGTTTCAAACCGAAGACATAGAATTAGTTTCCAGGCAAGTTGACGGACAATATCCTGATTATGCTCAACTAATTCCAACCAACTTCACTACAACCGCTAAACTTAAAAGAAGTGACTTTATTAATATAACTAAAGTTTCCAGTCTGTTCGCCAGAGAAAGCGCCGGTAGTATAACAATAGTTCTAGATGAAGAGAATCAGACTATTAATATAAATTCAGTCGCGTCTCAACTTGGAGAAAATACCGCTTCTGCAGAAGCTAAAATTACTGGTGCAGGTGAAATTACACTTAATTCAAGGTATTTGTTAGACGCACTAAATGTTTTTACGGGCGAAGAGATAGAGTTTTGTTTTAATGGTAAACTTGAACCGTCATTACTAAGAGACCCAAAACAGAAAGACTACAAACACATCATTATGCCACTTAAAAGTTAGGTTACAATAAACAGGCATGCTAAGCCAATTACGTCTTCAGAATTTTAGATCATATCAAGACAAAACTTTTACGTTTGGACCAAACATTAACCTAATAATTGGACCAAACGCTAGTGGCAAAACTAATTTACTTGAAGCAATTTTTTTTATTTGTCAGGGCAGATCTTATAGAGCTGTTGATTCAGAAATAATAAAGTTCAATAATGAAGCACTCAGACTTGCTGGCATTAACGAAAGGGACGAAAAAAAAGAAATAAAAATATATAAAAACAAAAAAATACTAATAGAAAAAGAAAAGGAGATAAAAAACACAAAAGATTATTTTTTTAACCCAGTTGTTTTATTTGAACCCGACCAGCTTACTCTTTTAGCTGATAGACCAGAAAAAAGAAGAGATTATCTAGATGATCTGATAGAAACAACAAAAGACGACTATAGAATTATTAGAAAAAAATATAATAGAACATTAAACCAAAGAAACGCGTTATTAAAAAACAAAAAAATAAATAAGAACCAAATTTTTCCTTGGGATTTTAAACTAAGCGAACTAAGTAGCTTAATTATTAATGAAAGAATAAACCTTACTGAAACAATCAACAAATACCTAAAAGATATTTATAAAAACATCTCAGGTAAGGAAACAGATATCGAAATTAAATATCTTACTTCTTGGCCAAAAGAAAATTATGCCAGTAATTTTTTAAACGAACTTGAAAAAACAATACAAGACGATATATTAAGAGGTTATACTTCTATAGGACCACACCGCGAAGATTTTTTAATAAATCTTAATCAGAAAAAAACAAAGAGCATAGCTTCTAGAGGAGAGATAAGAACGATAATACTTGCTCTAAAACTAATTGAAGCCGAGATTGTCAAAATTAATTATAGACAGAAACCTATCATACTTCTGGACGATGTTTTTGGTGAACTAGACCAAGAAAGACAAACCAACTTAATAAATAGCCTGACTAGTTATCAGATCTTTATAACATTAGCAAGCTTTGATAATTTGTTTAAAAATTCTAAACATAAACACACAACTATTTTTACAGTACCAGATTAATTAAGAAGAATATCTAAAAACTTGATTATCGGTAGGTACACTATACAAAACTAAACTAATATAAGAACTCAAGTTACTATAACTCAAATTCCCTGAATAAACTTTTCCGTCCATATTAACATTAAAGGTAACATTACTTAGAGTGCTGGAACTATTAGGATTAAACGGAACGAAATTAATATTACTAAAAA
>JAJZHX010000010.1 GCA_021804315.1 bacterium | reverse complement strand
TATGGATCAGGACACCTTCGAGCAGTTTGAGGTGCCAGTTGATTTAATTTATGGCCAGGAGCAGTACATAAAAGAAGGAGATAATATCCAGCTTCAGCTATTTAACAATCGACCAATTAATCTTGTTTTACCCAAGAATGTAGCGTTAACTGTCAGTTATAGCGAGGATGCCGTTAAGGGTGACACAAGCACAGCAATTACCAAAAATGCGACTTTAGAAACCGGCTTAGTTATAAAAGTACCAGCTTTTATTAAGTCTGGTGATATAATTTCTGTTGATACCGAAACGGGTAATTATAGAGAACGACTCAATAAAAAGTAATCATATGTCAAAGTCCAAGCGACTAGATAGTTCAATGGTAAAACAGGGCCTAGTATCTAGCAGTAGCCAAGCTAAAAAAATAAATAGTTTAAATAAGCTAAAACTTAACTCCAGGCCTATTCAATATATAGAACATCCTATTAAATTAGATGCTAAAGATATTTATGTTAGTCGGGCTGGTCTAAAACTAGATTTTGCCAATCAAACATTTAAAGTTAACTTTAAAAATAACATAGTTTTAGATGTTGGTAGTAGTACTGGTGGCTTTAGTGATTATGCCCTTAAGCATGGAGCCAAACAGGTCGTTGCTGTCGATAAAGGCAGTCATCAAATGCATCACTCACTTAGGCTTAACAAGCAACTTAGTCTATATGAGAAAACCGATATTAGAGATTTTAAAACCAATCTTTGTCCTGACGTAGTTTTAATTGATGTTTCTTTCATCTCCTTGGTTGAAATTTTACCGCATATTCATAAACTTGTTTCTAAAAAAAGTAAAATTATTGCTATGGTTAAACCACAATTTGAGACTAAAGATAATAAATTAAAAATCGATGGAGTTATTAAAAATAATCGTTTAAGACGGCAAATTTTAAAACAATTCGAAGAACAGATTAAGCATCAATTTCGTATCCTAGCTAAAGTGGATTCCAGAGTGCCAGGCGTTAAAGGTAATATTGAAAGATTTTATTATCTAAAAAAAATTTAATTTGTTAAACTTAAAAATAAGTAAATTATGTATTTTTCAAGTCGTACTCAGGCTGGCAGAATGTTAGCTAGGCAATTAGTTAAAAAATATCGACACTCGAATTGTGCTATTATGGCAATTGATGATGGTGGGGTTATTGTAGGTAGTCAAATAGCTTCAGAGCTACATGCGATATTAACCTTACTCAATAGTGCGAGTATTCATTTACCCTTAGAGCCAGAAGCAGTAGCAGGCATAACTAGTGAAGGGGTGGTTTCATACAACCCTTTTTATTCAAGCGGGGAGATCGATGAACTTTTAAGTGAGAATCGTAGTTTTATTGAACAAGAAAAACTACGCTATATCCATGAACTCAATAGTTTGGAAGGTTCAAGTGGTACGGTAGATAAAAGTTTATTAAAAGACCAAAACGTTATTTTAGTGTCTGAAGGCTTAAAAACATCTTTTCAGGTGGAGCTAGCCTATGAGTTCCTTAAACCTGTCAGCATAGCTAAATTAATCTTTGCTGTGCCACTAGCTAGCGTACCGGCGGTTGATCGAATGCATATCTTAGGTGACGAAATTTATTGCCTTGATGTCATAGAAGATTATAGAGACAATAACCATTATTATGATAATAATGACTTACCGGATCACAGTAAGATAGTTAATGTTATTGAGCAAGTTGTACTTAACTGGCACTAAATAAAAAGGTTCTTATTTAAAGCTTTAATATCTTTTAATAAGAAGTATGATTTTTTATTCTCCAACCAGCCTTTTCTGGCCATAATAGCTATTTCTCTGCTAGTTGTTTCTCTTCTAGCATTAACTGAGCTAGCTATATCTTGATGTCTTAGTGGTACCTCTATGAAAACATACCCATTATCTTGTTGCTTGCCAAATCGTTGGCTCATATTCAGTAAAAAAGCAATGATTCTTTCCCTGACAGCTCGATATTCTAAGCTAAAAATACGCTCACTATGTAGCCGGTACATTTCAATAGTCATATCAAGTAGGGGAGCCAGGCTTGATTCGTTAGTAGTAATAAACTTTAAAAAGCTTTTTCGACTTACTCTATAGGTAGTAGTATCGGTAATTGCGCGATAGGCAATATTTCTTTCTTGACCAGTAATAGCCCAGATAATTGGAAAAATTTCCTCATTTTTTCTGATGACTAGTAAATTTTCTTCATGATACTTGGTTACGTCGTAGGCTTTAACCATGCCTTCAAATATATAGTAGACACCGTTAGGCATATCATGTCTATCAATAATTACCGTATTTTTCTTAAACGTTTGTTTGCTTCCAACCGTCAAAAAGAAGTCCACCAATTCAGCTGTCTGCTTCATCGTGGCCAGCATAGTTTAATTATGATAAAAGATTATTTATTTGTCAAAATTTTTGTTTTGTATCAATTTATAAAATTACCCTCTTAAACGTGATTAAAGTCTCTTGCTTAAAGTAAGTATTCTAACGGAATTTAATTTAAAAACAAACTAACCTTAACAGTGCAGCTGGTAGAAAAAAGGAGGCTGTCATGGTAGACAAAAAAGAAATACTTAGGCAACTTAAGTTGATCAAGTTTAATTATCAGGGGTGGGGTAGAAGTGAAGCATCTGAGCTACCTGATGTTATTTTGCCAGAAGAGGAAATCTTTGAAGCGGTTAACGGTATTTATGATGGCGGTTTTGCTTTGCTAGTCGCCACCGACATCAGAGTACTTTTAATAGATAAAAAGCCTCTTCATTACTTAACTGTTGAGGATATGCGCTATGACATGATTAGTGAAATAGACTATAGTCATCGACTGATAGGTGCGGAAATTAGTATTAGTTCTGGAGAAAAAAACCTACATTTTAGAAGTTATAATAAGCCAAGACTAAGAAAATTAATTGGCCATGTACAGCATAAAATAGCTGCCAATAAAAGGAAGCAGTTTGATCATCAAGACTCTCAAGTATCTCATCTAGAACAGATAAATTTTCAATTACAAGCTTACCTTTTATCTCAGCAACAGTATCAGGCTGAACTACAAAAAGCTATTTACTCGAAAAACAACAATTTATCTATTCCAGAACCACCAAGACCTAGCCACGAACTTGCTGATTATTTATATGCTAAGAGCTTGATTAAGGATTATAACCAACGGCATAATATTGATCTTGAGTCTGAAGAAATGCAAACAGCTAAAGCCGTTAATCTTTCTGAACAAGAAAAAATTTCTCAAGATATTTATAACGAAGGGGTGAAGGAAATCTTTAATAATAGCCAAACACAATTGTCTCAAGTTTATAATAACCTTGCTAAACCTATCCCACTACATCCAACTCCAACACAAATAGCCTACTCCAAATTACCCTTAGCTCTTAGACGGCGACGTTTTTCCAAAACGCCTGTTTTAAATCGGGCAATTAGTACAGTAGTCAAGCTCTAGGTCTAAACATTAAATCGGAATAAAACTACGTCGTCTTCTTCCATAATATAGTCTTTGCCTTCTGTTTTGACTAATCCTTTAGCTTTGGCTTGTTGCAACGAGCCTGAATTAACTAAATCAGAATATTTAACAATTTCGGCAGCAATAAAACCTTTTTCAAAATCTTTATGAATCACTCCAGCAGCTTGTTTAGCGCTACTAGCTTTTTTGATTGTCCAAGCCCTTACTTCCTTTTCTCCAGCGGTTAGAAAACTTTGTAAGCCTAGCTCTTGATAAGCGACACGAGTTAGCTGACTTAAGCCTGATTCGTTTTGCTGATAACTCGCTAGTAATTCCAGAGCATCATCTTGATCGAGTGAGTTTAGTTCGCTTTCCAGTTTGGCGCAAATAAACAAAGCTTTTTTTGGTTTAACCAAACTAGCTAAGACAGTTTTCTTAGGCTCGTTCATTAAATCCTTTTCATCAATATTAAATACGTAAATAACAGTTTTAGCAGTAAGTAAGTGGAGATCTTCAATCAATGTCCGGTCTATTTCTAAATGATCCCAAAGTGGCTCATTGTTTTGTAAAATTGCTTCAACAGCTTTATAAACTTGGAAAATTGGCTTTAGTTTAGGGTTAGCTTTAACTTCCTTTTCAAACTTAGTAAGTCGCTTTTGAACAGTTACTAAATCAGCTAATATTAGCTCTGTAGCGATAATATCGATATCATTTTTAATACTGATAAATTCGCTTGGTCTAGTAACGTTATTATCTTCAAAAGCTCTGACAACTTGTACAATAACTGATACGCTTCTAATATGACTTAAAAATTGATTACCTAGACCTTCACCCTGACTAGCGCCACTAATAAGACCAGCAATATCTACAAAATTAATGGTGGCTGGAACAATTTTGTCAGTCTTATAAAGTTCAGCTAATTTATTTAGTCGATTATCATCAACCGGCACAACGCCACTATTCGGCTCGATCGTTGCAAAAGGATAATTGGCAGCTAAAACATTAGCGCCAGTTAGGGCATTAAAAAGTGTTGATTTACCAACATTTGGTAGGCCAACTATACCACACGAAACTGATGAAGACATGCTTGAATTATAACAGATTAAACTGGCAGTATGGAATTATAAAATGTAATACTTTGACAATAGGTACTACTTTTGATAATATCCATACTATGACATATAGCACTACTATGACTAGAAAAGGACAAGTAACAATTCCTGCTAGCATACGTCGTAGTATGCAAATTAAGCCTGGGGAATCTATAAATTTCAAGGTTGAAAAAGATAACAAGATAGTTATTGAAAAGAACGACTGGAAGGGTAGGCTTGAAGAATTACATAAAGAAACCGCGGCGCATATGAATAAGTACAAAGTTAAGCCCTTAAGTGACGAAGAGCTAGACAATGCTATTAATGAAGCAGCAGAAGAGGGCGCAACAGAGCATTACCTGAGGAATATCAAATAACTGGCCTGGCAGCTTATGAAGAGCCTCGATACCAATATAACTCTTAGATTACTACTTAGAGATGTACCTGAGCAGTTGGACAGAGTAGTTACTCTAATTGATTCGTCTAAGTCTAACAGTTTAATACTAGAAGATGCAGTATTATTTGAATGTGTCTGGATTATGTCGGGCAAGGCATATAAATTTGATAGACAACTTATAGGTAAACTATTATTAGGGCTTACAAATATACCTCAAATTATCTGTAATAAAGCTATGTTAGAGAAAGCTATACCACTCTACGTATCTAACGAAAAGATTTCGTTCGTTAATGCTTGTCTCACTGCCTATGCTGAGTTAAATGATGCTATACCACTATTAACTTTCGACAAAAAACTTGCTGAAACTGCCCCAAAGATAGTCGCCGAATTATAGCCCAAGCGACTCATGGCGTAGTCGCTTTATAAACTCTGGCGAATACCCACGAGTTCTTTTATCATATAGCTCTGGCAACTTAAAGCTTAGTTCAAAAGGTTGGTTTGAAAAATAACTATACCGCAAGAAATAGATGAAGACATAGGTTCATTTTAACAGATAACACTTGATATTAATATACAGCATAATGTATATTAATCCTTATGATAAGGACGCAAATTTATTTAACTCAGCAACAGCACAATCGCGTTAAGGCTCTAGGATTAAAGAGAAAAACTAGTATTTCTAGCGTAATTCGTGAGGCAATTGACGAGAAAACAGCCAAAAGCTTTTCCGCCAAGAGAGCTAATCAAAATCTTAATGCAGGAGAGTGGCTTTTATCACAAGTAGCTTGGGCAGAAAAGAAAGAAATTAAAGGACCAGCCGACCTATCTTCTAAGATGGATGAATATCTATATGGCCAATAAAGATGCCGTCTTTCTAGACTCAAACTTTCTAATAGCAGTTTTTAATACCTCAGACTCTAATCATAAAAAAGCTCAACTGCTAGCTGTTAGTATGTCCGAGCTAGATACCAAGTTATACACATCAAACTATATACTCCTTGAAGTTCTTACTGTCTTGTCCCAAAGAGTTAACAGAGAAATTGCAGTTGAAGTGAGGGATAGGTTACTAAATAGTGAAAATATTGAATTAACTCACATTAACGAAGAGCTAAATAACCGTAGCTTGGAGATTTTTAGTGAGATACAAACAAAAAACATGAGTGTTGTTGATTGTAGTATTCTGGCAGTTCTCAATTATGTAGGCATAAAGCAATTACTTACCTTTGATATTACCGATTTTAAGCCGTTACGAGAAAGATTTGACTTCAGTATTGTTAGCTAGATTGTAATTTGTTCACAAAATCTAGTGAATATCCACCAGTTCTCTTGTCATCAGGTTCAGGTAGGCTAAAACTAAACTCAAAGGGTTGGTTTGAAAAATAACTATACTACAAGAAACAGATGAAGACATAAAAAAATACTAAGTAAAATGAAAATAGGAAGTTGTATTTTGTTAAACATATATAATAATGTATAACACTTGACTTTTGTTTAACATTAAACTACAATGTAGTTATGAAAACTGACGTAGTAACTCTATCTAGCAAATATCAGGTAGTCATACCTAAAATGGCTCGAAAGAAACTAGGCTTGTTTAAGCCTGAAGGACAACGATTTAGAGTTGAACGTGTTTCTGAAGACGAGATAGTCTTCCGCAAAGATAAAACCCTAGATGATTTCCTGGGTCAGTATGGTGACGCATTTCCAATTAATGCCAAATCTGAATTACGCAATATGCGAGACGAGGAATGGTAGGCCTATATGTTACTTGCAATTGATAGTGATGTGCTAATTGCAGCCCTATCTCCTCATGAAGAACATAGCGTGCAAGCACAAAAACTTATAAGAGATATAGCCAGCGGAAAGTATAAAGCAGTATCTTCATCTTTAGTTTATGGTGAAGTGTTAGGGGTTAGCAAGAGTAGGGAACCAGTAGATTTAGCTAACTTTGTTGAGCAAATAAGAAATATGTCTACTGCCCCTTGCGATGACGATGTCTGTTTGAAAGCTGGTGAGCTAAGATTACAACATGATGGTGGGTTAAGACTTCCCGACGCGATACATCTCGTTACTGCTATTAAGAGTAAGGCCGATTTATTTATAACTAACGACGTAAGGTTAGCCAAAAAAGCCAATAAACATATACCTACTAAATTGCTATCTGAATGGATTTAGATATTAATAAGTCTTCTATGAACTTGGGTGAGTAACCTCTAGTTCGTTTATCATCTGATGCCGGAAGGCTAAAACTTAACTTAAAAGGTTGGTTTGAAAAAATAACTACACCTATTTGTAAGGACACAACTCGACCACGAATCTCATTTGTAAATATTAACATAAAACTCTATTGACAGATAAGCATACATAGCATACTATGTATATATGAGTAGTATTCAATACACAATTAGAAATATTCCACCAGCTGTTGATATGGTTATAAAAAAGCGCTCCAAGCAATCAGGTAAATCTTTTAACCAGACGGTGGTTGATTTACTAACCTTGCAAACATTTGGTACCACAGAATTGCCAACAGATAGTAGCTTTGATTGGTTATTTGGTGCAGGCAAGGACAGTCTGGGTTCTGAGTTTGACGAAGTTATTAAAGATCTTTCTAGGCCTGATACAAAATTATGGAAATGAATTACATAATTGATACTAGTGCGTATTCATCGTTCTTCAAAGGCGACCCGAGACTTAAAAGTTATTTTCAACCGGATAGTATCATCTACATACCTATTGTTGTAATTGGGGAACTCAGGGCAGGTTTTGCTGCTGGCAATAAAACCGACTACAATGAAAAATACCTACAGCAATTTCTAGACAAACCTCAGGTTAGAGTACTCAAGCTTAGCGACAAAACAACCACCATATATGGATTAATATATGCAAGACTTAAAAAAGCAGGCAAGCCTATAGGTAGCAATGATATGTGGATCGCAGCATTAGCACTAGAACATGATTATTTGCTTGTAACGCTTGATTCAGATTTTAAGCAAATACCAGACCTACTAATTGCCAAAGTCTGACTTATTACTAATATTAATAACAACTCTTATAACACGAAATACTGCTCATGCTTATTTTCTCCTAATCATATCATGGGAAGCATATATTTTTGACATAGTATGTCAAAAATATATATTGACAAAATTATTGACAAAATATATACTGATAATTATGATAACTACAACTGTTACAGCTAGAGATATACTACGTGATTATAAAAGCGTGTTTAATGATGTCAGGAATACAAGACGTCCAGCTATAGTTACGGCCCACAAAGAGCCTCAGGTTGCTATTGTAAGCTTGGATGACTTGGAAGAGTTACAAAGGCTAAAGAATAAAGATTCTGCAAAAAACTTGCTAGATTTTTCTGAAAGAGCAAGAAAACTTTTCACTGATGAAAAGTTGCCTAAAGATTTAGCAACTAACCACGATAATTACTTGTGGGGAAAGTAGTAACTAGATCTTATGAAAACAGTAGTAGTTGACACTGATGTACTAATTGCGTTGGTTAATAAAGATGACGCGCTAGCCACAAAAACTATTGAAACACTTCAAAATCTATACGATAAAGGAGTCAAGTTGGTGTACCCATCCACCGCAATTGTCGAAGCAGTTACGGCAATACAAAGAAAGCTTAGCAACCCTGTCTTAACCAGCGAGCTAACTCAAATGATACGTGATAGTCAGCTTGAAATAGTATCGGTTGACCAAAGTACACTAGAACTAGCCGAGACTTTATTTAAGCCATATGGTAGCAAACAAAATACATTGTTTGACGCTACGGTAGCTGCAACCGTTAAGACCATCAAGGCTGATGCAGTATTTAGCTTTGACTCTTGGTATGAAAAAGTCGGACTTAAACTTGCAGTAAATCTAATTTAAGTTAAGCAATAAACTTTGGTGAATAGCCTCTGGTTCTTTTATCGTCAGGTTCTGGTAGGCTAAAACTTAACTCAAAAGGTTGGTTTGAAAATAACTATATCACATGAAACCGATGAAAACATGCTTGAATTATAACAGATCACATAGTTTATTTTTGACATAATAATATAACTTTTATATACTTATAATTATGAATACAACAACTCTTCACATACCAATGGACAAAGCTATTAGAGAAAAGCTTGAGGCTAAAGCTAGAAAGCTAGGCTTTGATTCAGCACAGGCGTATATTCGTGTCTGGGCTAAAGCCGAAGCAGATAACCGTGTTCTTAGTTTTGATAATGATGATTGGGGTGAGCCTAGTTCTACTGCCGCAAACAGAATTAACAGGGCCGCAGAAGAAGCTAAGAAAGGTAAAAATGTTAGCAAACCTTTCTATAGCGTAGAAGAGATGATGGCGCACCTAGATAAAATATGAAACCAATTCGTTTATCTAAGGATTTTGAAAAACATTATAAGCAAAGGGTGTCTCCAATAAACAACTTAAAAGTTGTCTATAGAACTAGAGTTGTTGCTTTTCAGGGTGGTAAGCGAGGCTATCCTATCAACGACCACCCCTTGAAGGGTAAACTGCAAGGCAAAAGAGCTTTTAGTATAGCTGGTGACGTAAGAGTTGTTTATGAAGAAACTGATGAAGCTATAATTTTTCTGGATGTAGGTAGCCATAATCAGGTTTACAACTAAATGGTTATGCAGTCTTTAACTTCTCTATAAAACTCAGCCGAATATCCCCGAGTACGTTTATCGTCAGGTTAAGGCAACATAAAGTATAGTTCAAAAGGTTGGTTTGAAAAATAACTATACCACAACTTATACTGCTCTTGATTATTGCCTCAAGTTAACTATCGTCAAAACCTAGTCTACGGTAGCCATTATTTTTAAAGACTTTATCAAAACCAAAAATATTGTCTGCATTGTAACTATCTGCAAATACCATCACTATGCAATCAGTAAAACTAACAGATTCTGCTTGTTTGCTGAATAGACTAATGGCACTGTCTCTAAGTAAACTGTCGGCTTCTATAACTGAATATGCACTAGAGCTAATCAGCTCTTTACCTACCTCAATTGCCAGTTGATGACTAAGTTTCTTACCTATAACATTTAGGGTTTCACTAAAGACGTCACTAGGTACAATTATTAAGCTGTTTAAACCACTTAACTCTTTAGCTACTTTTAGAGCAAGCTTGTGATTACTATCGTCCTCTGAAACTAGAGATATAAGGCCACTAGAATCGGCAATAATAGGAGGTTCCATTACTCGTACAAATATTTGTCTAAGTTGATAGAAAGATCGGAAGGGCCACCTTTAACTTTTAGAGAGGCTAGTCTGTTCATGGCTGTTCCCGTTGTTTCTCTATGCTTATTTCTAATACCCTCTACCAGTAACTCTCTCATTATTACTGCTGCGGGCTTTTTCTCCTGCCGTGCAACTGCATTTATTTCTTGACGTAAGTCTTCGGGTAGATAAAGTTGAGTTCTTAACATACATCTAATGTATACCATACATTGCTAGAAGTCAAGTCAAGACACCTAAAATATTAACTCAAAATTCTTGACTTTTGTATACATTATAATGTATATGGGTAGTTATGCAACGTACGCAAATCTATTTACCACGACAACAACTTGACTGGCTTAAGGCACTGGCTTTAAAGCGTAAGACCAGCATGTCTGATGTTATCAGGTAGCTTGTTGAAGAAAAATCTAATACGGAAGTATTAGCTAAAGAGGCCAAAACTAATTCTGGAGCTTGGCTTTTATCTCAGGCTAAACTTGCGGAAGAAATCAACTTCGAAGGTCCTAAAGACCTAGCTTCTAATTTAGATGAATACTTATATGGCAGATAATAATTCAGTAATAGTAGACTCTAGCTATTTTATAGACCTTTAATGTTGCGGATAGCCTACATGAGGACGCTAAGAAAATAGCAGAACAGCTGTCTCATGAAGAGACTAATCTATATATATCGAATTATGTTGAGACTGAAGTTCTGACCATACTTTCTCGGAGGGCAGGCAAGGCAATAGCTAGGTCTGTAGCTGATAGCCTATCCGATGCTCAGCATATCAAGCGAATACACATAAGCGAAGACTTACATACAGCTAGTCTAAATATTTTTAATGAAGTGGAAGCTAAGAATATCAGCCTAGTTGATTGCAGTACCTTGGCCACATTACGCTATGCTGGAATTAGACGCTTATTAACATTTGACTCCACGGATTTTAATCCATTAAGGCAACGATTTAACTTTAGCATTGTTAGCTAGTGAGTAGTTTTTCTATAAAACTTTACGAATATCCTAGTGTTCTTTTATCATCTGGTGCAGGTAAGCTAAAACTTATCTCAAAAGATTGATTTGAAAAATAACTCTACCACAAAATACTGCTCATGCTTGTCTAATTTGCCTTACTTAATATCATCTAGTGACTTAATAACCAATCCATGTATCTGTACCTTTAATAGCTCGTGGTCGTTAGTCCAAAATTCAGTAGCACCTGAGTCTAGGGCTGTTGCTAAATGAATAGAGTCTATGCTCTTTAGTTTTGCTCCCACTTTAGCGCAAAGCTCAGCAGCTTTGTCTGCAATTTCCTCAGAAACACTTACGAAAGAGATAAAACCAAAACTAGATAAAAATTGTTTAGTTTTATCGCCTATCTCAACGGATACTTGATATGGTCGATGTAGAATCTCGGTTCTAGCTACGGTTGATAAATAGACTGATGCCTCAGTGCTCTCCAGTCTTTTTAGTAACTCTTGGGCTGGCTTAGAAAATGGACTGGCATCGTCTAATATGTAGATAAGTATATTA
>JAJZHX010000009.1:3561-11704 GCA_021804315.1 bacterium | reverse complement strand
CCTAGTTATTGGGAAGATTTCATTTACCCCATATATCATATGGACAAACTCATTCACATTAGATTGAAAACCAAGTATAGATACTAGTCCGTCTTTTATCCTGATGCCTTAGGAATTGTTGCAGCTGTTTTTGCTTCAGAAATCTATATCTATACAGTAGTTGAATTACTGCTTGTTGTTTCTTGGTAATGGTAGGTAGTTGCATGGGTTATGGATTACTTAAAAGGGTTGCGAGGTTTGTTGAGTGTTTGTTCTGGACAGTGTGTCTATGCCTGAGGGGCAATTACTCATGTTGCCATGCCCACCTACTCCGTATTTTAGTAAGGAAAGAAGCTATTATGATATTACACTAACACCTACAGATTGAGCAAATACTGGCCCCGACTTGGGGCCAAAATATTCTGGCAGTAAAGTGCTTGAACTATATCTATTTGTTATAGTATACTATAACTATAAGAGATAGTAATTCCTATGGGTAGAGCAGCAGGCAGCAAGAATAAGAGGGTTTACCAGCCAGAAATTGTCGGGCTTGATGACGGTCAAAAGCTGGAAATACTAGCCGACATACTACTGGAGGTAATTCTCGAGGAGACTAACAATGCAGCCACCGACTAGTAAAAATGCTGTCGCAGCTATTCGCGTGTCAACCACAAAACAAGGTACTGACAGTGACTCGCCTGGAGCGCAGCAGGAGCAGATAGAACGCTTTGCTGAGAGTAAGGGCATTGTTATTAAAAAGTTCTTTGTATTTCTAGAGTCAGCTAGCAAAGAGCAACAGCCAATGCAGGAAGCTATTAACTATTGTAAGGATCCGAAGAACGAAGTTGATCTCTTTATTATTAAGTCGATAGACCGTTTTACACGGGGTGGCTCATTGTCGTACGATCTGCTAAAAACGCAACTTGACCAGTGTAACGTCACGCTCGTTGATACCTATGGCGTTATTAGCCACGAACAAATCAACACGCTTGCCCATTTAGGACATACCTACAAGTGGAGCACCTACTCGCCAAGCCGTAAGTCAGAAATGCTCGAGGCGGAGCGGTCAAAGGATGAGGTTCGCGATATTCTCAGTCGTGTCATTGGTGCTGAAATCCGCTACACTCAGCTCGGCTACTGGATGCGGCGTGCACCGTACGGCTTTGTGAGCGAAAAAGTAGAAACACAGCACGGTAAACGTATGATCCTCAGACCACATCCCAAAGAAGCGGAATATATAGTCAAGCTGTTCGAGATGCGTGCCAGCGGCCAATTCAGTGATAAAGAGATCGCCAAGCACCTCAATGATACGGGGTACCGCGGCCGGCCACAGCTGAGGCGAGCTCAGAACGATAAGTCCCGCATTATTGGCCGAACCGAGCCAGCACTGCTTGATGAGAAGAAGCTCTGGAAAATGGTTCGTAATCCGATATATGCTGGAGTAAACGTAGAAAAATGGACGCAGGGCAAGCCAGTAAAATGTATGTTCGAGGGGCTTGTTTCAGTTGATCTATTTAATCGGGCCAACAAAGGTAGACGGACAATCATAGAAATGCCCAACAATAAGATTGTTATTACTGATAACGTGGCCCCGGAGCATGCGACACCAAAAGGCACACGCCACCCGGACTTCGCATTCAAGAACTTTGTGATGTGCCCACAGTGCAATAAGCCGCTGCTTGGCAGCTCATCACGCGGCAAGACCGGTCAATATTACTCGTACTATCACTGTGATAAGCGTGGTCACAAGTTTCGGGTTAAGAAAGAAGAACTTGAAATACGGGTATTGGAATTTGTTGGCAGCTTAGCGTTCTCGCAGCAAGAGATAGACACGCTGTTTAGCGCCATTCAAGCCGCGTACGACAAGCGGCTGGCCTACTACCAAGCACAGATTACGATGATTGACAGCAAAGTTGAGGTATTAACCCAACAAGCTCGTACTATGGCCAAGAACTTCGCCGAAATCGCTCCTTCAGCTCAGCAGTACATAAACGAAGAGCTGGAGGATGTTGATAAGCAAATTAAGCAACTATCACTAGAAAGGATGGAAATGAAAAGCAAGAAACCAATCAATATTGAGCGTGTTATCGCCCGCGTAAAATATTTTGTCGAAAACTTAGATGAATTGGTGGTAAAACAGATTGATCCGATCAAGAAAGCCCAATTTTTTGGCCTTATCTTTAAGACTTTACCGACCTATGCCGATTTATCCGGTCGAACTCAAAACCCATCCAGTTTTACAGGGGTGAATCCACTATTTCAAGCCATTTCTGGCAATAATTTTCCTATGGTGACCTCACGGGGAATCGAACCCCGGTTGCTGAGATGAGAACCCAGCGTCCTAGCCGCTAGACGATGAGGCCATTAGTGTCTCAAATATACTAACAAATATGCTTTTACTAGTCTATTTAATAAACTTTGGCTACAAAAGCTTTAATTTTTGCTAAAATTAAGGTTAAGCATTATGAGTTTCAATTTATTTCCACACAACGATAGCACAAAAGTTACATCAAAAGACGCAAAAGTTGATCCCACGCTTCAAGCAAAAGTAATTATCGATAGCATAGATGATGGCGTCATATTAGTAGATGAAAGCCTGACTATTCAGATGATAAACCCTAGTGCGTCTAAACTTTGTGGCTGGAATACTGAAGAGGCCAGAGGAATTAGTGTCGACTCAGTAGTTCAACTAGTAAACGATAAAGGGGAAAGTCTCGAACCTAATCAAAACCCTATGCACTTAGTTTTCAGTTCTAATCAAGCAACTACAAACACTGATTTAACTCTTCTAAGTAGAGATGGTCAAAATATTCCAATCCGAATTCATATAACTCCGTTGGTTAATAGTGAAAATAAGGTTTACCAAGCAGTAGCTGTTCTTAATAATGTCAGCGAAGAAAGATCGAATGAGCAACAAAGGGCAGACTTTATAAGTACCGCCAGTCATGAGATGCGCACACCAGTAGCGGCCATAGAAGGCTACCTAGCTTTAGCCTTAAACGACAAAGTATCTACTATTGATACTCGTGCTAGAGGATATATTGAAAAAGCTCATGCTTCAACCCAACACTTAGGCCAACTCTTTCAAGATCTCTTAACTAGTGCCAAAGCAGAAGACGGACGCTTAACTAGTCATCCGACTCTAGTAGAAATGGGTGATTTCTTGGAACAGTTAATTAATGACCTTCGTCTGGTTGCTACTAATAAAAATTTGGTCGTCGATTTTGTTTCAGGCAGTGAAACTAATAGCTCGGTTATTAACGCCAAACAAGGAGGTGAAAGGGTCATACAACCGCTTTACTACGTTTATGTTGACCCAGATCGAATCAGAGAAGTAATTACCAATCTTTTCGATAATGCCGTTAAGTATACTCCGCAAGGTAAGATAACAATTGGCTTAACGGGCAATGATCAAGTTGTTCAATGCTTCGTCAGAGACACTGGGACAGGCATTCCAAAAGAAGATGTTCCTCATCTTTTTCAAAAATTTTATCGTGTTGATAGCTCTGCCACCAGGACAGTAGGTGGAACAGGATTAGGCTTATTTATTTGTCGCAAAATAGTTGAACTGTATAATGGACGTATCTGGGTTGAGAGTGAGCTTAATAAAGGCAGTACTTTCTATATAAATTTTCCAAGATTATCTTCCGAAAAGGCTGAAAAGATACAAAGCCAGATTACAGCTACTAACTTACCTTAAATTAGTATTTGTTACATATTTAACTACATCATGATACAATATGAATTAAACATAAGCATTAAAAAGGTAATTAGCAATGTCAAAGTTATTACTAGTTGAAGACGACAATAATTTAAGAGAGATATACGAGGCAAGACTACAGGCTGAAGGTTACACGATTGTAACTGCTAAAGATGGGGAGGAAGCCTTAGCGGTTGCTAAGGCTGAAAAACCTGATCTAATAATTTCTGATGTGATGATGCCTAAAATAAGTGGTTTTGAAATGTTAGATATAATAAAAAATACAGATGGTCTAAAAAACGTTCGGGTTATTATGCTAACAGCCTTAGGACAAAATGATGATCAACAACGAGCTAATAATCTTGGAGCTGATCGCTATCTAGTTAAGTCGCAGGTAACCCTTGAAGATATCGTCAGGACTGCTCATGAGTTACTAGAGGATCAACCCTCAGACTCTCAGACTAGCAGTCAAGCACCGACAGTTAACCCGGCTACTCCTTCAGAGAATAGCCAGAGCAATGCTATACCACCACCTCAACCTCTAACAACACCTCAATCAGTGAATACACCTTCAATGTTGACTACAGACCCTAGTAATACTATCAGCCCAAGTGTTCAGCCAGCTAATACGGCTTCATCAGATCAAACTCCTCAAACATCTTCAGCTTCAAGTTTAGTGAATAACCCAATTAGTGTTACTCCGGAAACAATCACTTCATCACAACCCTTGCAAACTGTAAGCCAAGGCCAGGAAAACTTAAATAACATCGCTCAACAGTCCGTTACAAGTTCAAACGAAGAAGCAACATTGCAATCTCAAATCACTGATTTTGTTAATAGTATGCCGACAGCAACAAGTACAGAATCAACTACTCCACTAGACCCAACTACTACTATGGATAATGGTACTGCCCAAAATAATTCGCAGTTAATTGATCAGGCGGTAAATGATCTTAATAACTCTGGCCCCCTCGACATGAATACCGCCGTAAGCACTCCATCGACAAGCAGTTCCACTACTAGCTTAGACGCTGATGATACTATCGAGCAACAAGATAGTAATGAAAAAATAAGTTCATTGAATAACTCATCAGTTAAATCGATGTCTCACGAAAAGGTTATAACCCCAACTCCTAATAGTGAACTCAATAACAAGCCAGATATTCAAGCGTTGCTGGCCGCAGAAGAAGCAAAAGGAGAAAGTTTGTTGCCTTCAAGTCAGTTTAGTCCAACAAACCAAGATAGTACAAACATTCCTCCAGCCCAACCAGGCATATAAATTGCCAAGCAAATCAATGGACACTCGAATTAATAAATTTGTTGCTCAAACAACAGGTCTTAGTAGAAGAAGAGCAGATATTTTAATTGCTAGATCTAGCGTTACAATTAATGGTCGGGTGGCTAAGACTGGTGAAAAAGTAAATAATCAAGATATTGTCAGACTAAACGGTCAACTTTTAAAACTCCAAGCAAATTTACTTGTTATGCTTAACAAGCCTACAGGCTATATTTGTAGCCGAGTTAGTCAAGGCGCTCCTACTGTCTATAAATTACTCCCTACAAAATATGCTGATTTAAAACTAGTTGGTCGCTTAGATAAAGACTCCTCCGGTCTGTTGTTACTAACTAACGACGGTAACTTAGCTCTTCAGTTAACACACCCTCGCTATTGCAAAATTAAAAGTTATTTAGTAGAGCTAGATAAACCGCTTATGCCCGGCGACGAAAAACATATTTTAAAAGGTATCAAACTTGAAGATGGTCTCAGTAAACTTGAGCTTAAAAGATTAAATAATAAACTCTGGCAGGTAAGTATGCGAGAAGGACGTAATCGACAAATAAGACGAACTTTTGACTTCTTAGGCTATAAAGTAATAACTCTGCATCGGCAAACAATTGGCAAATATAATTTAGGCAACTTAGAAGTCGGTCATTATAAAGTAATTGCTAATAAGTAATTTTCTGACCAATGTCCATCTTCAAAAGGTACAACTCCATACTCACGCAGATCTATAGCGAATTCTTGCAAAGTATTAAGGTCTTTTGCAACAAGAGAGGGCCAACCAAATTCTTCAATATAGTCACTTGGGAATTTACTAAAAACAGCTTCTCGAACTACTTTACCACCTATAAAAACTGCAAACTGCTTACACGATGCTAGTTCGTTCAAGCTTAAGGCCTGAGGGAAATTAGGATTTTTTGGAAAACTCATTTGGTGAAAAGTATAAGATACTATCTATTAATTTCCAAAGTTTTTTTCTTATATCTTGCTAGTTTTAAGATATAATTAATAAGACGTGACAAAAAAACTACCTATTATAGCTATTGTTGGTAGAGCAAATGTTGGTAAATCTAGCATTTTTAACTCTATCTTAGACAATAAAGAAGCAATTGTGGCTAGAGAACCAGGCACTACCAGAGATAGTGTCATGGCTAAAGCTAGTTTAAATGGTTATAATTTTTGGTTAGTTGATACTGCCGGTTTAAAAGATCCGGAAGATGACTTTGAGTTCACTATACAAGAACAAATTACTCAAGCTATTGATAGTGCCGATATTATCTGGGTTATAGTTGAAGCTAATGTACCAATTACCGAAGAAGATCGCAAAGTGGCTAAAATAGCTCTTAAGAGTCAAAAGCCTATAACTCTTGTAGTCAATAAGTCTGATCAAGTTAATCTAAAGGAAACCTTTGGTTTTGAAAAACTAGGCATAAAAAAAATATTCTACACATCAGCAACTCAAAAAACAGGCATTAAAGAACTAGTCGATAGTTTGTTAAAGGAAATACCTAAAGTTACCGGCAAAAATAATTCTGATTACTTAAATGTAGCAATAGTAGGGCGACCCAACGTTGGCAAGTCAAAGCTTTTTAATAGCTTATTAAACAAACAGTTAGCAATAGTGTCCGATCGAGCTGGCACGACTAGAGATCTTAACTCTAAAACAATAAAATATATGTCTAAAGACATAAGCTTAATTGACACGGCTGGCATTAGGCGCAAAGGTAAAATTAAAGCTGGTGTAGAACTTTTTAGTGTCATTAGAACCCTAAGTGCAATAGAAAGATCAGATATTTGCTTACTAGTTATGGATGTCAATGAGCTTAATGTGCAATTAGACCAAAAAATAGCAGGCATGATTAAAGATGCTGGTAAGGGGTTAATTTTAGTTGTCAGTAAATGGGATAGTGTAATTAATAAAGATGCTTATACTCGAGATGCTCTAGCCCCAAAAATTAGTGCTAATTTTGACTTTGTCCCCTGGGCGCCACTTATTTTTACAAGTAGTCTTACTGGACAAAATGTTGCTAAAATTTTTGATTTAATACTTCAAATAAATAAAAATCGTCAAACTAAAATCGCCACAAGCACTTTAAATAACTGGCTAAAAAAGGCTGTCTTAAGTCATCCGCCTGCCGGTACCGGTAGATATTCGCCAAAACTTAACTATATTGTTCAAGAAGCGGATAATTTAACACCAGCTTTTAAAATATTTGGTAGCTCAACAAAACATATTCATTGGAGTTACAAAAGATACTTAGAAACTAAGCTAAGACAATCATTTAATTTTGAAGGTTCGCCTTTACAAATATGGTTTATAGAAAAACATGTAACTCATAAACACGGTAAAAGTCCTACTAAGGAGCTAGCTTAAAGATTATGGGCTGGTTACAAAAAATACCGCAAACTGCTACTCCAACTAATTTCTATAATATTGGTTTAAATAAAACCATTTTAATTGTTGGACTTGGTAACCCAGGTAAAGAATATAATCTAACCAGACATAACGTCGGGTTTATGTGCTTAGACTATTTTGTCAGCAACAATCAGAGCTTAAGTGATTGGCTAATAAGAAAAAACTTCAAGGCTAGTTTCAGCCAAGGCAATATTAATGGCATTAAGGTAATAGCCATTAAACCAACAACTTTCATGAATTTAAGCGGAGAAGCAGTCCACCAAGTTAGTCATTTTTACCAAATTTTACCCGAAAATATACTCGTTATCCACGATGATTTAGATGTAAATTTTGGCCAAATTCGCCTTAGGACAGGCGGTACCAGCGCCGGACATAATGGCATAAAGTCCATAAGTAAAGTTATCGGGGAAAACTATAATCGTGTCAGAATTGGCATAGGGCCTAAGCAGGAATTAGCCACAACAGAAGATTTTGTTCTAGCTAAGTTTACGCCTGAAGAGCAAAAACAGCTTACCAATCTTAAAACAGAGATTAATTCGATAATATCTGAGTATTTATATGGTGGTAAATTAAACTCTGAGACTCGAAGCTTTTTAATATAAAACTAATAACGGGCCAACGAGAGGGGGTGGGCACCGCTCGTTAGCCCGTTACTAAGGACAAAATATTGTCCTAAAATAAAAACCCTTCAACCCACCCCGACGAAACATCATGTCTTAAAATCATTTGATTGACTGTGTCAGTCAATGAATAAATTCATCAAACT
>JAJZHX010000009.1:0-3551 GCA_021804315.1 bacterium | reverse complement strand
GAATCTAGTTAAAGGGGTTAGTATGTTTTAGAGCGTTGTTTGAAAATCAAACATGCAATTAAAGATAAGTGGAGGGTAACAACTTTTCTTTGGCGCGCTCTAAAACAATCTAACTAACGTTTCACTTTTTACGGTAAAACGTAAAAATGGGGTAAAGGTACCTGATTTCTATATAATGAAATCACAAGTTGCTATTTTATCAAATCTATGTTCTTATGTCAATACTTTATAATATTTTATAAAATATACAAGATGCTAGTGGTTATTTTCAATTTCTTTATGTTAGAATTAAGCTAGCGATGAACATGCAAAAACTAGTTAAAAGTGGAATTGTCTTAATAATTTCGACAATTACAAGCTATATAGGTGCAGCTTTTGATCATGGGCGCGAACTTAGTGTACCTAGTATTGTTTTCGGTTTTTTAGGTATTCCATTAGGCATATGGATCGTTAAAAAGATAGATGATTATATTAATATTTAATTTTTTAAGTAAAAAGCAAGTTTAAGTATATAATTTTAATTTGTACTTTATTTACTTAATGTGTTTATATGGATGACTGAAACAATGACAAAAAATTTAGTAATAGTTGAAAGTCCCGCTAAAGCCAAAACCATTGAAAAGTTTTTAGGACAAAACTACGTCGTTAAAAGTAGCTTTGGCCATATACGAGATTTGCCAAAAAAAGGCCTAAATATTGACATAAATAAAGGGTTCGAGCCTTTTTATGAGATTAGCCCAGATAAACTTAAGGTAGTTCAAGAACTAAAAACTATCGCTAAAAAAAGTGAAGTCTGGTTGGCCTCGGATGAGGATAGAGAAGGAGAAGCTATAGCCTGGCACCTGTCTCAAGCCTTGCAATTAAATCCTAGTAAAACTAAAAGGATTGTCTTTCATGAAATAACCAAACCAGCCATAGAACATGCCATCAATAACCCTAGAGTTATTGATCTTAAGCTAGTTGAAGCTCAGCAGGCCAGAAGAGTATTAGATCGCCTAGTTGGCTATGAGTTATCGCCAATACTTTGGAAAAAAGTTAAAGGTGGTTTATCGGCAGGCAGAGTTCAATCTGTTGCTGTTAGATTAATAGTTGATAGAGAAAGAGAAATTAAACAATTTGCAAGTCAAAGTTATTACAAAATATTGGCACAATTTCAAGCACAAGACGAAGTTTTTTCTGCAGAATTATCTCGAAAAATCAAGACTATCAAAAATGTTGAAGATTGGTTAGAGGCTAACAAAAAAACAGTCTTTAAAGTTAGTGATGTTAAGAGGCTTCCAAGCTCCAGAAGTCCTAGTGCTCCTTTTACAACCAGTACTCTACAGCAAGAAGCTAGTCGTAAACTAGGTTTTAGCGTCAGACAAACTATGACCTTAGCTCAACGTCTTTATGAATCTGGTGCAATAACCTATATGCGGACTGACAGCACCAATATGTCTGATTTGGCTTTAAATAGTATGAAAAGTTTTATTTTAAATGAATTCGGCGAACAATATCATCAATACCGCCAATATAAAACTAAAAATGAAAATGCCCAAGAAGCTCATGAAGCCATCAGACCAACAGATGTCTTCAATCAATCGGCTGGAGATGATAATAATCAAAAAAAGCTTTATAGACTAATCTGGCGCAGGACAATCGCCAGTCAAATGAGCCAAGCAAAACTTGAAAGAACAGAAATTATTATTGAAGGTGATTTTAGCAATAAAGATATTTTTATTGCTAAAGGTGAAATTTTACAATTCGATGGTTTTATCAAAGTCTACGGTGGTGGAAAAAATGATCTTCTTCTGCCAAATTTAACTAATAACCAGCCTCTAGAGCTTCTAGAAATTAAAGCCAGCGAAACACTCTCAAAACCACCCGCTAGATATTCTGAAGCAAGTTTAGTCAAAAAATTAGAAGAACTGGGCATTGGTCGGCCGAGTACTTATGCCCCAACAATATCAACTATTCAAACTAGAGGGTATATAGAAAAAAATGATTTAGCCGGTCAAGAAAAAGCACTTCAAGAATTAACTCTAAAGGCCGGGAAAGTAACTAAAAAAACTGTCAAGATAATCAGTGGGGCAGATAAGTCTAAATTAATTCCTACTCCTGTGGCTGAAGTAGTAACAGATTTTTTGACAAAACACTTCCCAAACATTGTTGACTATGATTTTACGGCTAAGGTTGAACAAGAGTTTGATAACATAGCTACGGGCAGTGAAGTCTGGAATCAGATGATATCTAACTTCTATAAAGAATTTCACCCCTTGGTCAAAAGCTCTGAGAACATTTCAAGACAAGAGGTATCGCAAGCAAGAGAACTAGGTAAAGACCCTAAAACACAAGAATCAATCTTCGCCAGATTTGGCCGTTATGGTCCTATGCTAGTTAAGGGAAATATAGAAGATACTGTAAAAAAACCACATTTTGCGCCACTGCCTCCAAACACCAATCTTGAATCTGTAACTTTAGATGAAGCCCTAGAGATGTTCAAGCTACCAAGAACAGT
Source organism: bacterium (assembly GCA_021804315.1). GTDB lineage: Bacteria > Patescibacteriota > Saccharimonadia > Saccharimonadales > UBA4665 > JAJZHX01. The sequence continues at coordinate 1,054 of JAJZHX010000009.1, read as the reverse complement.
AGGCAAGACAGGTGATGGGCAAGAAATAATTGCCAATATCGGCCGTTTTGGGCCATATATTAAAGTTAATGATACATTTGTTTCCATAAAAGGGCATGACCCTTTAGATATAACAGAGGATGAAGCTATCAAGATTTATCAAGAAAAACTAGTTAAAGAAGCCCAAAAACAAATTAAAACATTTACTAACGGCCTAAAGATTCTCAAAGGGCCATATGGGCCTTATCTTACAGATGGCACAAAGAATATCAAGATAGACAAAACAAAAGATCCACTCAAAATTACCCAAGAAGAAGCTAAAGAGCTTTTTAAAAAAGCTCCCAAACTACACTCAAGAAGAAAATTTAAAAAAACATCTTAGACAAGTATTTTGCATATATCTTAATACTGTGGATAAGTAATATTTCTATGACATTTACTATGCACTATTGTCAGCATTGTGCTACAATAATACTGTAAGATAAAAATATTGACTAAAAAGTAATTTAGTTTTATAATAAATATTAGCCTAAGTTTTTTAAAGAGAGATTTTAATAATGGCAGAAACTACTAAAACCCAGAATACGACAAGTGAGCAGTTAGTTAACACTGTGCTAACTAGTATTGATAAAGAAAGAGAGCGGGAGATCATTGCTCGTCGTTTTGGTTTATTTGAGAGAAAAGAAACTCTTGAGCAAATAGGTGAAACTTTAGGCATTACCAGGGAAAGAGTCCGACAATTAGAAAAATCTGTTATGACAAAATTTAAGAGCTCTTCAAAGCAAGGGAAGATTAGTCCTGATCTATTAAATTTTGAATCTAAAGTAATTGATATATTGCAACAAGAAGGTAATATATCTCGAATAAGCACCCTAGCGAGCAAATTAGTAAATGATCCCGATAGAGAAGAACAGTCACGTGTAGCATTTTTAGCTCAGTTATGCCCGTCTTTAATCTTCATAAGTGAAGACGACAACTACTATAACAGTGTTGGAGTGGCTAAAGCTTTCGAAGGAAAGAATCTTAAAGATACGGTTGAAAAATTAGTTGACACAATCAAAGCAATTGGAGAACC
>JAJZHX010000008.1 GCA_021804315.1 bacterium | reverse complement strand
CACCTTTATTCAAGCTTCCAGGTAGCAAAGTTTCCAAACCACGACCAAGGGCCTGGTTTCTTTTATTATTATCGTTCATATTACTTTATGAATATAGCACAAAATTCTAGAAGACTTTAGCACTTCCTAAAGGAAAAACTCTAAGAATTAGCTTGCCAATTATTTGATTGGCGTTTATTGGACCAAAACTTCTTGAATCTAATGAGTCTGGTCGGTTATCGCCTTCTACGAATAGTTGGTTTGGCCCTAAGGTTATATTTATATTGCCAGCGGTATAGGGTATTTTTTTTCCTTTAAAATAACCAAGTGTCTTATCTGGGTCGAAACCATGAGGATGGGCTTTATTGTAAATCATATTAATTCCGTGGCTAATAACCAAATGATCCCCTGGTAAACCTATAACCCGTTTAATTAGCTGTTTTTCATTTTGTTGACCAAAGGCGCTAAGCCCACTTTCGTTAAAAACAATAATACTGCCTCTGTTAGGAATATAAGGATGCCCAGTTATACGAGCCCAAGTTCTAGGTAATTTCCAAACAATTAGCTTATCGCCGTTATGGAGGGTATTTTGCATACTTGGTCCATCTACCTGATAAGACCTAAAAATGAAAAGTATAATAAAAATAGCAACCAAGACGGCAGTTAATAGAATACTGACAGTTGAGACTACCTCTCGCCACAAAGGAGGAACATCCTTTGCTTGCTGTTCATTGACGCCTTCTATTTTATCTGGCTGGGGTGCTTTAGCTGTATCTTTTTTAAATTTTTTCATAACAATTTAATACTATAACATAGTCATTAAGCTAATTAGGTTTTAGTAAATAGATATTGTACCAAAAAATAAAAATATAGAAGTTGACTAAATAATAAAAATTACAACGATTTGTTTACATTAAAATAATAAACTGTTACAATGGTTATGTTTAAAAGAGATAAAAAGATCAATTTTGATCTAGTACAAAAAAATCAATCAAAAAACTAAAATAATCTAGAAATAAAAAGTTTTTGATTATAAAAAGGGAAAACAAAAGTGTTGGATGCTATAACCAAGATGACCCTAAGAGGTGTTAAAAGAGCTATCAAAAGCCAAGATTGGTGGGAAAAAAGAATACAACATAGCTCTCATAATACTGCTTTACTTGCTAGGAGAGTGCCAATTGACATGTCTCTACCTGGGGTAGAAAGCATTGAGCCTAGCAGAGAATTTACTAAAAAAGCCAAATGGCATAAAGCTCGCAAGCTAACATCTGTTGGCCTAGCTTTATCAATTGTGCTAGTTTTGACGTTTGGTGGCTTAATTTTCTCGGAAAACTATATTAAGTTACATAAGGTGTTTCGAGCCACCGCAAGTGCCGACTCGCTATCCAAGACAAAGCTATTAAGCGGGCAAAGTTCCGGACGAATCAACGTCTTATTGTTAGGTAGAGATGGCGGAAGATCCGTTCAACCCGATATTACTAACACCATAATTTTGGCAAGTATTGATGTCGTTAATAATAACATAACTTTTATCAGTGTCCCTGGAACTATCTGGGTGAAAAATAACAGCGGTGTTATGTATCTTAATCAAGCTTTTGAAAAAGGCGAAAACCAATATCTTGGCGGTGGTGCGATAGGCACTACTAACTCTAAAGCTATAGAAGCCGGTTTTCAGTTAGCAGATAGTAGTGTATCGAACATTTTAGGTACAGCTATCAACTATAACGTAATAATTAATTTTCAAGCAGTACAACAACTAGTTAATACGCTAGGCGGGATTACACTCAACGTTCCAACAGCACTTAGTGACCCAACGATGGCTTGGCAGAACAAAGGCAATCCTGTCTTAGCACCGGCGGGCACAGATACTCTTAATGGTAACCAAGCCTTACTTTATTTAATGTCTAAAGCTACTACTAGCGAGAGCTCAAGAGAGCAAAGACAAGCCCAAATATTAAAAGCTGTCTTTAAAAAGATTATGTCATCGAGTACTCTTATAAACCCTCTAAAAATAAGTCAGATAATTAGTACTTTAGGTAATAATCTGGCTAGTGATTTATCAATGACCCAAGCAATTAAGTTATATCAGCTGGTAACACCGATTAATAGTAATAGTATTAACTCGTTAAGCCTTCTAAGTTCTGGGCAGTATTTAACTACAGGTAATATGGTAGGCCAACCGATTCTCTTACCAGTCAGTGGCCTGTTTAATTATTCATCTATACATAGTTATATTGCTACACAGTTACCTAATCCGTATCTTGTTAAAGAGAATGCTGGCATATTGATTCTCAATAGCACCACAACACCAGGTCTAGCGACAGCGCTAGGTAATAAGCTGAGTAGCAAAGGCTTTAATGTTATAGGGGTGGCTAATACTCCTACAACTGGCGGATTCAAGTATACTACCCTTTATATCATCACTGGTGGTAATTCTCATACTCAGGGTTTCTTAGAAAAAGATTTAAAAGTAAAATTAAGTAATAAGAAATTAAATAAAACAATATCACCGGATGGCGCAAATTTTGTTATCATAATAGGTAACAATGAAGCCAATAATTCATAAACTAAAACCCTCTAATGGTTTTTCTTATCTTTTACACCTAGGCCTTATGCTGTTTTTGCCTATAGGAACATTTATCCTAATAAGTATTAATTTTATTCAGCTAGCGTTCAGTCTAATCGTTTTAAGTAAATGGCGTATGTTTGCAGTAAGACCAAGGTTTTGGGCTGCAAACATAAGAGCCAATGCAGTAGATTTAATGATAGGCATTTCAGTTGTAATCTTTATGGATCACGCTACTAGGGTGGACATCAGGTTACTCTGGGTGGTATTTTATGCAGTTTGGTTGATTTACATTAAACCGGCAAGCAATATGCTATTAGTTGCCGCTCAGGCTTTTATAGGGCAATTGGTGTCTTTAATGGCTCTGTATCTTTTGTGGCCTAATGGGCCATTAGTAGCACTGACAGCTTTAACAGGCATCTTCTGTTACTTATCGGCCAGGCACTTTTTAGAAGCCTTTGATGAAACATATGCTAAGTTGCTGTCATACATATGGGGCTATTTTGCCGCCACGCTGGCTTGGTTAATCAGCCATTGGCTACTTTTTTATAGGGGAGTAGCCTTAACAACATTACTGCTTAGTTGTTTGGGTTATGGTTTTTCAATAATCTACTATTTGGATCATAGCAATAAACTTAGCAAAGGGTTAAAGCGTCAATTTATTTTTGTAATGACGGCAATAGTTATTGTGATTTTAGTTTTCTCACCCTGGCAAGCTAAAGTCGTATGAAATCATAAAGGAGGGATAATTTTGTGGTAGAAAATAATTCAGAATCAAAAAAGCAAGACAACACTATAAGTGTTTCGAGTAAACCAGCTAAGAAAAGTACTGGTAATCTTACAATTTCTCTGACCGTACCTAAAGTTAGTCTCCAAAAACCCAAAGCTCCAGATTGGAAAAAATTAAGAGATCCGACCAAGTGGGGAGTCAAGGCTATTTTACTAGGCTGTGCTGTGATCGCCTTGATCTTTGGCTATGGTGGGGCATGGATAGAGAACCGTAACAATTTTGGTAGCGTAACTTATGCAAATTTAGGTAGGCAAGAGAGGATAGTTACCAGCCAGAGTGCTCTAATAGATCAAATTGCTAAAACAGTTGGACCAAGCGTTGTTAGTATAAACGATGTTATAACTACTACTTCTTCAAGCACCAGCGGTTTTGGTTTATTTGGTTTTTCTCAACCACAACAGGCACAAGCTGCAGGCACCGGTATAATTTTGACCTCGAATGGTTTAATAGTCACTAATAGACATGTTGTGCCACAGGGAACAAGCAATGTAAGCATTACATTAAGTAATGGTGTTCAGCTCAATCATGTGTCGATTGTTGGACGTACTCCGTCAAGTAGCAGTTTAGACATTGCTTTCTTAAAAATCACCAACCTTGAAGGTCAAAAGTTAACACCTGCGGTAATTGGTAATTCTTCACAGGTTCAAGTGGGCAATGCGGTAGTTGCAATAGGCAATGCGCTTGGACAATTTCAAAACACTGTTACCAGTGGCATAATTTCTGGTTATGGTAGAAGTGTTCAGGCAAGTAATAGTCTAGGAACAAGCTCGGAGAATCTTGATGATTTATTCCAGACTGATGCTGCCATCAACGAAGGAAATTCTGGCGGGCCATTAGTGAATATGAATGGCCAAGTAATTGGTATTAATGTTGCGACTGCTAGCGGGGCTCAGAATATTGGGTTTTCTATCCCGATTAACGATGTTAAAGGTCTAATAGCTCAAGTTCTTAAAACTGGTAAATTTTCAATGCCCTATCTTGGAATCAGATATATTCCTTTAACCCCTGATGTGGCTAATGAGTACAAACTAAGAGTTAATAACGGCGCCTTTATAGCACCGAGCAGTAATCCAAGTACTAATCCATCAGTTATTCCTGGAACGCCTGCTGCCACTGCCGGATTACAAACAAACGATATTATAACGGCTGTTAATGGCATTAAAATAAATCAGGAGAATAGTTTAACATCTCTACTTGATCAATATACCCCAGGAACCAAGATAACATTAACGGTTTTAAGGGGCAGTAATAGTCTATCGATTTCGGTAACACTTGCTAAAATGCCATAGAGTAGCAGTAAGCTTTAAAAATTGTGATGTCTAAAGATTTGGATAAAGTCGTCGTCCTTAATAACTTGATATGAGAATTTGCTAGCAATACGGGTTAGTTGTAAGTGTTGTGGCGGTAAGGACTCTGTTAAGACAAAAACAGGAGAGTAGTTTAAAGTATTAAGCATTTTAAATAGTTTATAGTAAATTCTTAAACCATCATGGCCACCAAATATAGCTAATTTAGGCTCTCTTTGAGCTGCTTGATTAATTCTAAAACCGTTAGCGATATAAGGTAAATTACAGAGCAGTATCTGATAATGATTACTAACATTTTTCAGAAGATCACTCTGAGTAACTTTTAAATCTAGATGAAATTTTTTTAGATTTTGCTTAGCTACCTTGATAGCATCTTCACTAATATCGATTAAATCGACATTTAAATAGGGAATTTCAAGAGCTGAGGTTATGCCTAGAGCGCCATTCCCGCAACCAATGTCAGCTACATGTATTTTTGATTTAGATCGCAGGCTAGGCTTATTTTTAGTAACTAGCCATTTTAGATTATCTATCATTGTTTCTGTTTCTGGTCGTGGTTCTAAGACTGCAGGCGAGACAATGAATTCACGTCCATAAAATTCGCTTTTTCCACGTATGTAAGCAAGTGGTTCATGTTGACAACGACGACTGAGTAAACTATTTAATTTTTCAATTTGCTTTGACGACAATTTTGTATCTTGGTTAGCCAAAAGCCAAGCTCTATTTTTAGATAGCTCGTCCTCCATTAAAACCACAGCATCCAGTCTTGATGTAGCTATGCCAGCTAATAATAAATCTTCGTCTGCTCGTTTGAGCCAATCCGCAATTGTCATAGCAATTTTAAAATTTAAACTTCTTGGTTAATTAAATTATGTTCAAATGCTTGTAACTCTTCAATTAAATCATCGATATTACCGTCTAATGCTCCAGCTATATTAGAACGAGAATAGTTAATTCGATGATCAGTAATTCGATCCTGCGGAAAGTTATAAGTTCTAATTTTTTCAGATCGATCACCTGAGCCGATTAATTTTCGTCTAGCATCAGATAATTGTTTTTGTTCATCTTCTATTTTCATCTGGAGCAGTCTGCTTCTTAAGATATTCATAGCCTTAGCCTTATTTTTGATTTGCGACTTTTCGTCTTGATTAGCTACTACTAAACCTGTCGGTAGGTGGGTAATTCTAACTGCAGAATCAGTAGTATTAACGCTCTGACCGCCATGACCACTACTTCTATATACATCAATTCTTAAATCATTAGGGTCAATTTCTATATCAGATTCTTCAGCTTCAGCTAAGACGGCAACCGTTACAGTAGAAGTGTGAATTCGGCCTTGACTTTCTGTCACAGGCACTCGCTGTACCCGGTGTACTCCAGCTTCAAACTTTAGTTTTTTATAGGCATTTGGACCAATAATAGAAAAAACTATTTCTTTAAAACCGCCAACTTCATTAGGTGATTCGCTAACAAGCTCAATCTTATAATGATGATTTTCAGCCCAACGATTGTACATTCGATATAATTCACTGGCAAATAAACTAGCTTCATCGCCTCCGGCAGCTGCTCGAATTTCTATAATTACATTGCGGACATTATTAGGGTCCTCAGGAGTTAATAATTGCAATAATGCCTGATGATTTTGCTCTAATTGAGCCTCAATCTCTAATAACTCATTCTGGGCTAATTCCATCAGCTCACGATTATCACTATGGCTTAGTTCCAAGGCCTCAGCTCGGTCTTTTTCAAGTTTATAGTGCTTATCAAAAAGACTAATTATGATTTCTAGCTCACTTAAGCGCTTAGCTAAACTGGGGTAACTCTTGTCATTATAAATATTTGCATCACTAGATAATCTAGCTGTTAATTCCTGGTATTCTTGCCTTAATTCTTGTTCTTTTTGATCCATTGTTAATACTTCTTTAAAAAAATTATTAATTTAAGCTAAAAAAAGAATCCGGAGGCTATTTTTTAGAACTAGCTTTTTCTACTTTTGCAATTTTTCGCTTGGCTTGTTTTTGGGCTGCCACAGCTCTCTTTGCCTGAGAGGCTTTACCAGCTGCTACTCTAGCTTTGAATTTATCTACTCTACCTTCTATATCTAAAATTCTTTCTTCTCCGGTAAAAAAGGGATGAGAAGCACTAGTGATATGAACTTTAACCAGTGGATATGAGTTACCGTCTTCCCACTGCCCGGTCTCTTCGCTTGCTATAGTTGAACGGGTTAAAATACGAGAACCGTTATTTAAGTCTTCAAAAATTACTAGCCGATAATTGTCTGGATGCAAATCTTTTTTCATAATGAGATTGAAGTATATAACATCTTATCGTTAGTGGTCAAGCAAGTAATCCTATAAAACTGGGCTTGCTGGAGGTGTTTGAGGCGCAACTTGTTCGCCAGTAACCATCGGCTGAACGTCTGAAGATACAAAACCGTTACTTTGGACCGGAGTAGCAGGTGATGGAGATGATGCCATTGGGGTAGCTTGCATAGACGGTTGTATTGCCTGATTTTGCTGATCAACCACCGGATTACTGGCTAGAGGTTGAGGAGCTAAAGCAGTCGGATTTGGTGATGGAGCAAAATTATTTGTAGGTCTGAGTGCTTGACCGGGCTCTATACCTTGGTCAATCATTTCGTTAAAGGTATCCTGGGCAAAGAAAATACCTAAAACCGTACCCGAAAAGAATAGCAAAAAAGTTAAAGCAGTACTTAACCTGCCGTCAGTATATTCATTAACTGCTTTGGAAAAACCAAAGAACCAAAAGAACATTATGGGGAAGAGGATTATCCAAGCAAAAATGTCTATTAAAATAACTGCGATGCCAGCTCCTCCCGAAGTTTGAGTATTACCGCTACTAAAGCCTACAACAAGGCCAACAATAAGAGCTACAATAAACACGATAGCAGGCAGTAAAAGTAGCCAGATAGACATGACGTGAATTTTGGTTTTAGAATTTAATTCTTTTTTAGTTTTTACTAGCCAGTAGATGTTATAAATCCCAAACGTTAGAATACTTAGTAAAAAAACTGCTAACAAATTTCTCTTTTTCATTTTTTATCCTAATATTTTTAATGTTGTTATATATACTCTAGATAGTATAGGACTATTGTACTTATGTCAAAAAATAAATGCCAAACAAATAGACACTTTGTTTATAAAGGGTCAAACTTCTTAAATTTTATAAACCATGCTAGTATTTAATAATGGCAAAAAAAATAAAAAAATCTAGCAATAAGACTTGGTTTTATAGAGTAAGAGGTAGCTATTTACCGAAAAATAGCATTGGCTGGTTACTGTATATTCCTTTTATTATTTATCTGGCTTTTAGTTTTGTTGTTGCTATTAAAGATATTGCTTCTATTTGGGTAGTTTTGCTTTTCATAGTTGCTAATTGGTTAACAGCTGGCTTCATCATGACAGCTATTGCTAAGTCTAAAAGCTAAGTTGAAGGAAGTAAGTAGCTTAGCGAATTACTTTAATAATCTATTTGAATAACAGCTGGCTATCTGTTAAAATGTTATTAATTTAATAATTAAACAAATTGAGATTTAATCCTCCTTTTACTGGTTTACCAGTTAAAATGGCACTCAATTGAAGAGAAAGGACTAATTATGGCAAATAATGACATTGACATTAAAGACCTATTAGCTGCTGGTGCTCACTTTGGGCACAAAACGGAACGTTGGCATCCCAAAATGGCGCCGTATATTCACTCTAATCGTAACGGCACTCATATTATAGACTTAACGAAAACCAAAGATAATTTAGAACAAGCCTTAAGTTTTATTGAAAAAACCGCATCGGAAAGTAAACAGATTCTTTTTGTTGGCACAAAAAGACAAGCTCAGGAGACGGTTAAAACAACTGCTATTGAACTAGGTATGCCTTATGTGACGGAACGGTGGCTTGGTGGGATGCTAACCAACTGGAATACCATTGGCGCAAGAGTAAAGTATCTACAGGAACTTGAAAATCGTTTGGCAAGTGGCGAATTAGCCAATAAATATTCTAAGCTAGAAGTCCAACGTTATCAGGAAGAGATAGCAAGGCTGGATAAAATTTATGGCGGTATTAAAAGCTTAAATAAAAAACCAGGAGCAATATTTGTAGTTGATGTCATCAACGATGCTAATGCCGTTAAAGAAGCCAAGAAAATTGGTATTCCAATTGTTGCACTGGTAGACACTAATGCTGATCCTATTGGTATTACTTACCCTATACCTTCCAACGATGACGCTATTAAGACAATAAAATTAATGTTGGATTATATTAAAAAAGCTGTTAATAACGGCAAGTCTAAAATTAAAAGTGAAGCAAAAACTACTTAACTAAAAAGTAATCTAAGGAATATTTATGTCAGTAGAGATTGAAGCAGTTAAAAGGCTAAAAGATTTAACAGGAGTTGGTTTAACAGACGCCAAAAAAGCTTTAGAAGAGTCTAACGGTGACTTTGACAAGGCTCTAGAAGCAATGCGCAAAAAAGGCTTAACTAAAGCCGAAAAACGAGGCGAAAGAGAAGCCCGGGAAGGCATAATAGGAACCTATAATCATGACAATAGGATCGGTGTCTTAGTAGAAGTCAATTGTGAAACAGATTTTGTTGCCAGAAATGAAATGTTTCAGAGTTTAGTTAAGGATATTAGTATGCATATTGCAGCCATGGATCCGCTTTATTTAAGCCAAGAGACCATTCCGGAATCTGAAAAAAAACGAGTTTTACAAGAATTCACCGACTCAGCTAAGGCTCAAGATAGTAAAAAGAGTGATGAAATCATTAATAAAATGATTGAAGGTCAAATAAAAAAGTATTTTTCGGAAAAATGCTTACTCGATCAAGCATTTGTTAAAAATCCAGACCAAAGTGTAGCTGATCTTATTAAGGAGCATGCTGCTAGGCTAGGAGAAAACATAGTTGTTAGACGATTTCATAGAATTGCTCTAGGCGAGAAATAGACAAGTACTGTACTATATAAGATAATGAATTTAGATAATATTGAACGTGAAACTAATCACAAAGCTGACCAAATAATAGATAGGTTTAATGATGGCTTAAAGGCTCTAAGTACTGGCAGAGCTAATAAAGCTATGCTTGATGGCGTTAAGGTTGAAGCTTATGGAACGATTATGCCAATTAATCAACTGGCTTCAATTATGGTTACTGAGGCACAATTACTGCAGATTAATCCATTTGATACGACAAATCTTGAAGCTATAGTCAGGGCCATAAGAAATGATAATAGTTTAGGCCTTAATCCGACAGATGACGGTAGGCTTATACGTGTGCCTATCCCCCCGCTTAATGAAGAGCGTAGGCGTGAACTAGCAAAACAGATTGGTCTTAAGCAAGAAGAAACAATGATAGCTATAAGAAATGCTAGACATCAGGCTATGGATTTAATTGATAAAGCCAAAAAAGACAAATCGCTTGGCGAAGATGAAGCCAAGAGGCTAGAAGATAAGATAGAAGCAATTATTAATAAAGCTAGGCAGTCTATTGAACGAGCAGCCAAAGATAAAGAGGCAGAAATATTAACTCTATAGAGTTGTTTAAAAAAAGTAGTTTATCTAAGAAAGGACAATCATTAAAAGTTATTTTAGCTACTGGTATCGTTAGTCATATTTGTTTCGGGGTCACTTTATAAAGTTGACTATAAAATTTGTAAATTTTTAGCAAGAGACAATAAACCGCCTATGTTTGCTAAGACAATAATTAGTAGTTAATATAGTTTTACCATGAGTTTTGAAATAGCTAAAGCAAACTTATCTTTTGGTAAGGCTTATCTTGATGCTATTGGCAATGATGTAATTTTATGGCAGAAGCAAAGTGATTGTTTAGAATATTTAAGAGATTTAAACGAACAAAATGTTGATTTAACCAGCCAAATATTTAATCGATTAAATAATCGAGCATTTGCCTATGGAGAAATACCTACTCCTGAGCAACTTCAAGAGATCTTTCTGGACACAGATGAAGACGAACGAGGCATTTTAAGTTTTGCCCAATTTACTCGGAATGCCCTTAATAAATACCAAGAATATGAAACTGGAAGAAATTTTTACGATCGACTTACTGAGGATAATAATACCGTAAAGGCCAAGATAACTGTTAAAATAAACGATAATGTTTTTGTTAAATATTCTCGAAAACCTCTAGATATACTTGATCTTTATTGGGCAGGTAAATTTCAAAAGGCGGAGTATCTGCCTGCTCATAGCCAAATCTCTGGTCGCTTAATTAGAATAAGCTCTTTTCCGGCTCTTGGTGGATTTATTCAAATAAGACCACACTTATTTGGCAACTACTTGAACATTGCTGGACTAGTTGATACTGAATCTGGAGAGCATAATATTGAGCTAGAGTTAATCGAAAGTCCAAAAAATTAGCTAGAAGTTTTAAAGCTTAATCCCAGATAGATAATTTAATTTGTTACAATATAAGCTAATGACAATATTAATCTTAGTTATTGGGGTTTTGTTATTTATTGGACTAATTATTAGTCATGAGTTTGGCCACTTTATTATGGCCAGGCGTAATGGCGTAGAAGTTGAAGAGTTTGGCATTTTCTTCCCCCCAGCAATTTATAAAAGAAAAACTAAAGATGGCTGGGTATTTTCTATCAATGCCTTACCTTTGGGCGGTTTTGTAAAACTAAAAGGCGAGCATGATAGCGATAAACAAAAAGGCTCTTACGGGGCTGCTAGTTTATGGGTTAAAACTAAAATTATGTTGGCTGGTGTGACCATGAACTTAATAACCGCCTTGGTACTTTTAACAATTATTTCGCTTATTGGCATGCCAGAAGTGCTTGCTAATCAGTTTAAGGTTGCAAGCAATACTAAAACTAATGTTTCAAAAGTTTTGGTAGGCTATGTTGAGCCTGGTTCGCCAGCTTATAAAATTGGCTTAAAGTCTGATGATCAATTAATTTCTATTGGTAAAGTAGGCTCCAAACAACTTAAGATTACTTCAGCTAGCACCTTGCCGTCACTAACTAAAAGTCTGGCTAGTCAAAAAGTTAACATTTATTTTTTAAATAATCATAAACTTATAAAAAAGACTACGACCTTACTTAGTCTATCGGTGGTTGGGGCTAGTCAATCGGCTTATCTAAAAAAAATAAAATCGACTAAATTAGATTGTCTTAACGTAACTTCTCCTAAAGGTTATCTAGGTATTACCGCTAATCAGTATATGCTAGAACGATCAACCTGGGCGGCGCCAATCAATGCGGTTGGTTTTAGTATTCAAGCAACAGTTGTAACTTTTGCAGGCCTAGGGCATGCTTTAGGAGGATTAGGTAGTGCAATTGCTGGCATAGTCAGTGGTAACTCGGTGGTAAGAGCTAATGGAGTCTGTAGGGCAACTAGCGAAGTTACTGGACCAGTCGGTATTGCTATTATTTTAAAAGATAGCGCCAGTCTTGGCTTTACGTTCATGTTATTTGTAATTGCGATTATCTCATTAACTCTTGCTATTATGAATTTATTACCTGTACCAGCTCTTGACGGTGGCAGATTATGGATGACTCTATTTACGCATGCTATCAAAAAACCACTAAGTCCTAAAAGGGAAGAAGCAATTGTTGCCGGTAGTATGATTATTTTAATATGTTTATTTATTTTAATTACAATTTCTGATGTCCACAGATTCTTATAAACATAGTCATACTTGGAATGCTTGGCTAGGTGTATTAGTAGGCATAGGAGCTCTATTTGGTTCTCAAATAATCGCTGGTATTTTTTTATCGATTTATCCACTTATTAGACATTGGTCTGTTCAAAGAGGTAATAGCTGGCTAAATAATTCAATTTTGGCGCAGTTTAGCTATGTTTTAATAGCCGAGAGTATTGCTGTAGGCCTAGTTTATATATACCTTAATAAAGATAAAGTTAAGTTAAAAGCTATTGGCCTTAGAAAACCAAAATTGCTTGACCCAGTTTTTGGTCTTATGGGCTTGCCGGCATACTTTGTAATTTATTTTGTGCTACTTAATGTGGCAATTAAAATCTTTCCAAACCTCAATGTTAACGAAAAGCAACAGATTGGTTTTACGGGCGTTCACGGGGGACCAGAAATTATTCTATCCTTTATATCGCTGGTTATTTTACCGCCTATTGCAGAAGAAATTATTTTTCGGGGCTTAATCTTTACTAGTTTAAGAAAAAAGATGAAAGTCTGGCTAGCAGCCATCATTACTAGTCTTCTTTTCGCGTCTTTACATTTGCCAGAAGGTGGTTCGGCGGGACCGCTTTATATTGCGGCTATTGATACTTTTTCTCTAAGTTTAGTTTTAGTTTATTTCAGACAAAAAAC
>JAJZHX010000007.1 GCA_021804315.1 bacterium | reverse complement strand
ATCTTATTCAAATTAGCACTGGCAGATCCCTATAACGAACATCATCACCAAATCATTGAGCATAGATGTATTAGGAGCCGCGAAAGCACTAGGCATAAGCGATGAAGACATTATCATTCGATCGCCAATACCAATATTTAGCCTAGTATTTATTAGTAACCGCTTGACTACTTAGCAACAATTGATCAGCGTATGCTAATTAAGCCAAAATGCACACTTAACTTATTAAGGGCGAGGAAATGTCCCTTTGTAACATCGGCCATTGGTGTTGCTGGTTAAGAAAGCAAGCTTTCCAGTAGCGCGAACATTTACCTTAAAATTAGTGTAACTGGTAGTGAAACTAAACTGCTGAGTAATATTACCGTCTGAAGAATGAAATTCCTCAGTTCCCCTAACTATTCCGTTACTGGTAGTAGTGTTTTCCGTATAGGTGCCGCTGACTAGCCCAAGTGATGCTACGGGGGTATTATAGTAGTTATTGTCTATACCAGTCCAGGTGCCTTTCTGGCTCTCCTGTGTTATACCACTAGGCGTTGTGACAGTATGGGTCTGCGTTGAAACTTGCGTTCCAACAAAATAGCCACAAGCATCAAGCGTAGTTGAAGTTGGAGTGCCAAGTGCATGTATTGTCCCATTACTGCCCAGACTAGCAGCAAAAACAGGCACAGAAAAAGCTATAGCAAAAACTATGCTTGCCGTAGCTCCGGTAATCAGTTTTATTAGATTTGTTGATTTAGTTTTTAGAACACCGGTCTTTATATTATAGTTACTATGCTTCGACATAACTTTTTACCTCCACTTAGTTTACTAGTTTAAGTGTATGCTTGTTGCAAAATCAGTCAAGAAGTTTTAAACAATTATTAATTCAATTCTAAATCCCAAAAACTTTATAGAGAAGAATGTCCCCATCGTTTATTGATTTATTGATTCGATCTTTAGTTATTCTGACATACCAACAGCATTAATTTCGATGGAAAAATATCATAGTTTTTTCCCGACATAGAACCAGGTTAAATAGTTGTATTAATACTGGGCTAGTTGTCCTTAGAGTAACCCAGCCTATCAAAGCTTAAACAAAGCAATTTATAAATTTATGGCTACTCTATCAGTATTTTATTAAATCGATACCAGTAATATCATGTTTTGTCAGACAAATCTATAAATTACAATTTATTTGAGCCGGGAAGAATATTGGCTTCCTGCTCTATATACTGCGCCCGACGTATCCATATAAATCCATGATAAACTATGAAGCCGTCTTCAAAAGTTAGTTGACCTCTCCGTATAAACTTTGACCAGGTAGACTGTCTGCTGCTACCAAGGCGTACCACCTCTGGATGTCGACTATAAGAAGCCAGTAGCTTGCCAGGTATGTGTAATGGCCAATCTCGATAAATATATACATTCTGGTCAGTAACTAATACGATTCGATGAAAGTAGAAAGTAACAAGTCCGAGGATTAAATCTAAAAGTCCTCCGACTGAAGGAATGAATCTGGTTATATCTTCCAGGGTCCCTATTATAATCATGGTACTGAGATTATTGAAAGTAAAAGCGACAGCCACGCCTTGTTCGGTCAAATGAGCACGCTTTGCAATCCTCTGCGCGAGACTCTGGTTATATGCCCTTACCTTATAACGTCGTGCGTTTTCATTACCATCTGATGCATTAATGTCTGTCATGTGCCTTAGTGCCTTTCGACTTTTGACGATTAGCTTTAACTCTTATTATTTAGTAATATGATGTTTAGCCGCAAGAATGTCAAACTTTACATTAAAATACTATTTAACCCTAAAGAAAGCTTTGTATTTGCATCTTAAAAAAGTTGTTTTTAGGTTCGGTCTTTATAACGCGCCTTAATTTGGTACAGATGATTATATAGCCACGATATTGACGGTATATGGCTAGTGTTATCAGTATAAAAGTTGTATAATATAATATGCAAAATGAGTATTCCGCTAGAGTTAGTGACCGACAGCTACGGATTAGTTTTGAGAGAGTTGGCTAGTGAAGCTGATGATTTTGCCTTTTTTGCTGCTATTGATGCTAATAGAGAACAGCTAAGTCAATGCGATGACGAAACTGCCTCAAAATATCCAAATCTCTCTGCGGTAACTGAGACAAGATTGCACCCATCAAACCCTGATAAAATACGAATGGGTATTTGGAATACCGACACCTTTGTAGGTAGTATAAATCTAACACCAGACAACTATGGTTCTGCGGAGATTGACTATTGGCTAGATTCAAGATATACAGGAAATGGCTACGCAACACTAGCAACAAGAGCATTGGCGCAATATGGGATTAGGCAATACCAAAGAGTTTATGCATATGTTGCTGAGGACAATAAAGCAAGCTCAAAAGTGCTTGAGCGAGCCGGTTTCCAAAAAGTCGCTCAAGAATTAGGTAGAATTACTTTTGCTTTTAGCGGAGTTGCCCCTGATTCAAAGGATATAAAAACTGTAATAACTAGGCCAGAGCAAGATTTAGAGAGATTTGCAGGGTTACCAAGTCGTAGAGAGGCGTTGCGAGCAAAAGATAAAGATAATTTAACAGTATTCCTATCTCTAGCTGTTGCTAAAAAACTATATCGCTGCCTATGCTGCAGCGGTGATATAAATATCGGTAGTGAGCATGTAATCCTTAGTCGAGTTCAAATATCAAAGCGGCACAATCACCATCATATTGACTTTGCATGTACTCATGAGAAAATATTGCCAACCCTCAAAGACATTAAAGTTATCAATCCTAATGAAACTACTGCCTCTGCTATGAACGCCCGCAACCGTAAGTATCGCTATAAAAAGCATAGGAGCTAGTCTCTATTTCAGATGTTGTTTTTCTCGAGAACAATCTTTATAGGTTTGGTTTTGTCTTTTGAGCGGTATCACACCGAATTGCTTGTAAACTGTTATGTCTAGGTTCAATCTTGCATTGGCCCTGTTAATTACTGAATATATAAGGAGTTCTTGTCTTTGTCTGACGCTAAGCTTAGCGTCATAAATGAACCATCATCTAGCGCAATTGCTCTATTATTGTCACTATTGCTATCTATTTTGCTCAACACTTTGGACAAATCGGCTATAATCTTTATAAACTCTTCTACTGGTTAGGCGCCAAAGCCTTGTTATAAATCATGAAATTTTTGCTGACAACCATATTCATATAAGATTTGTGTTACTGCTAACCAAGGCATTTAATAGCTGACCGAATTTACGTAAACCGTTCATAACATCACTAAATTTATTCTCAGAATTAGTAAGTGCTGATTTAAATTTAGTTTCATTTTCTCAGCACACATAAACACAAAGTTGATATATAAGTAATAATATGATAGTATATAATTATGATTTCAGCAGAATTTCCATCTCAAATTGTTACTAATGTAGAAACACATTCGGTTACTATTACCCCTGACATAGAGGCTAGTTTACCTGGGGTTCGTCAAGCTTTTGCTGATGCTGATAGGACTTTCTTAGATAATCCAGAGCAATATCTGCATAAGCTTGAAACCTCAGCGTTTAAATTTCAATCAAGCGAAGGTTCTAAGGTAGCTTGCTCGTTATTATATGACCCTGATAGTAAACAGGATGAAATATTGGTAATATTTGCCCCGTTTGCCGATTCTGCACCAAAAAGTAGCGCAGATAAACTGAACGATTATTTAAACTCCGATAGTCCCAGCGGTATTGTTAGCAAAGAAAAATATGCGCCAAATAGCTGGAACCAGACAACTAAGTCGGCAGCTATATTTGAACTTCTAAAAGCGCTTGGCAAAAATCTACCTGTGCTTACGATTTACGGGCCGGTACCTACAAGTGCCTATAGCTACAAAGAGAGAAGTAAGTTTAGAAATGGTGATTTTTCGCCAGCTGGAAAGCTAGCCAAAGAGGCTATCACTCATGTTCAAGATCGTCTCCATGGACCTAATAGTGAAACACAGATAAACATTGTTCATTTCAGTGGAGCATCGCTTGGCGCCAGTAATGCGATTGGTAGTGCAGCCAGTAAAGGAGTATTGCATAATTTTGCTGTTTCAACCGCAACCGCTCAAGAACTTATTCTTGGCCCAGATAACTTACTAGACTTAGCTAAGAGGTTTACGGTTCGCTCGATAATTGGCGAAGCATCTATGGAGACAGTATCTCAGGATAACCCTAAAATAGAAGAAACTGCTATGCGTAAAGCAGTTGATATATATGGCTATGAAATTATCGGCAAGAACATACGCACGCTAAAAGGGATGAAGCCGACTTACATGAGGGGACTGACTAAGACCGAGCCAACAGTACAAGCTGTGGAAAGACTGCTTGATAACCAGGTTGATTTACTGGTAGCTCTTGCAGAAAACAGCTCGCTCACTCATCAAACTGCCAGTTTCTTACCAGATAAAAGCCAAATAGTTCTTGCTTTAAAGGGGGAAAAGGGACAAAAGCTAGGTCATTTAGCAGGTGATCATGTAGCCTTATCAGCTTTAGTTACAGCTCTTAATCTTAAGAAATAATTTTTCCAATTAAGGGGGAAGTCGTGGCGGAGACATCAAAAGTTTATAGCTATGCTTCAGCCATAGCCCAAGCAACTCTTAGCAAGCGTTTCAACGTGCAAGTTTACGGGGAAGAAAATATACCACTGGAAGGGCCTTGTATTATTGCCCCTAATCATATTAAACTCGTTGATCCTTATATTTTACTTGGATGGGTTACCAGGCGACAATTATCATTTCTAAATCGTTATGATCATAAAGCTACACCTTCACTAGAACTTTTGGAACAAATTAGAATGTTAGGTAATCGTGCTGTAGGTGGGGTTATGATCGATAGAACCGAGCCGGGAAGTAAAATTACTAAGTTAGCACAATACTTAGCTCAGCCACCAAAAAGAGATGAGGCCTTTATTAGTCTTAAGAAAAAATTAGCTGAAGGACAAGCTGTTTGTATATTCCCTCAAGGAGAAAGGAACTTGGTTCAGAAAAACCTGAAATCGGGTATCACTTACCTTGCTTTAGATAAAGAGATTGGTCCAATACCAACTATTCCAGTAGGACTTTCCTACTCTGAAAAGTTGACTAATAGGATTATCGTACAGGTTAATATAGGTGAGCCATTCCTAGCTATTGGCGATGCTGGCATGAAAGAGGATAGGCAAGAACTGCTATCTTTTCTTGCTGATAGCATATTTAGTCTAGCTAGAGATTAAAGTAATAAACGATATTTACGGTTTTTTGTTTATATGGATATAACTTTTATGCTGTATCTGTCTGGCTGTGGTTAACTAATTTACGACTAATTTAATACTTGCTTCTCTACATAACTAGCCACTGTTTGGTTAAGTTAAGTAATCCGGCACTCTTAGACTAACATGTACGTATTCTATGGTTTCACGCTGTTAGCTTTAAAATAATTCATTATTAACTCGCCATCACCAATAGTGTTAGATGATGCATAAATAGTTCTAGGACCTTTATATGGACACATTGGTGAGCTAATAGAAGTTGCTCCTTTAGGGTAGGAAGTCGGTTGATCAAGGTTAGTGCCTACGATTGCATTGCCAGGTATAAGGGCCCAGAATATTAGGCCCATATTTAAGCTTTTAAGATATGCTAAAAGATTAGGTAAATCGACCGGAGAATTAGGGTCGCAAAATTGAGTTCCCTCATTGTCTAAGAACGCTTCAGGCATTATTGGCCAATTGTTGGTATATTGACCAAAGGTATTGTACTGGGAGGCTTGTGTCGAGTCGTGTCTTAGGTTAGGCTCTATGCCGTAGGCAATATTCTCTCCTGTTAATGTGTGAGTTGGTAAACCGCTCAGGTCTTCATCGTAATCAGGCCCCTCAGCAATTATGATATTTTTTGCGCCCTGCTCCCTGATTGTATTAACCAAGTTTTGCATACCAACGTATTGTACAATTTGATTAGTTGTGCCGTTTGCTTTACCCGAGGCAAGATATGCTTCGCCACCGTTCTGCCATATATTCCAAATATTTGAGCCTGACAGTAAAGCATTAGCTGGTAACCTAGGCTCGTTATATAAATCAAAGAATAAATCAGGGTAGTTTTTGAAATGTTGAGCCATAAATTTCCAGAAAGTTATTGCAGTAGATGTTGGAAAGGCTGGTCCGTTATAATGTTCTTCCTGAAGAGTAATGATGGCAACCATTCCTAGGCTATAAGTTTGTTTAACCAGACTATCTATAAGGTTTAAGTAGGGATAGTTGATGCTACCATTGCTGTTAAACAGGTGTTCTTGGGCCACCTGAAATCTTAAGATATTCATATTCCAATATTTGGCAGCTGCGTTGATTTGAGCATAGGCCGTATTGCCTGAAAGGTTTTTACCTTGGCATAAAGTTGCAACCGGACTTTTTTGAGCTGCACATTCAATAACTGCCCCGTATGGCACAAATTGCTTGCCATTAGGTCCAATAATTTTGTTTGCATTAACATAAAAGCCAGCAGGCGATGAATTACTAGAAGACGCTGTAGCCATAGAATCATGATTTTTGGTCGTATGAGTATGACTTAAAACACGCCAAGCCCCAAAGCTAATAACCGATATAACAATTAATAATGCTAATATTTCTAAATGACCAAATCCTAGTTGATTTTTATTGATTCTTTTTAGCTTCATGATGACTTTTTTAAACTAGATCTCTTTAGCAACTAGTATTTATTATATAGGTTTTTGTTGGGGTCTAGAATTTAGGAAGTGATATATTCAATCCAAACATTAATAAAATATATAGTAAAAGTTAAAGAGATGCGTTTACTTAATCATTTTCTTAAACCAAAAACTGAAAAAGAAGTACCAAACATAGAAAAGCCCCGTCATCTTGTTCGTTATATTGTTGGTGGAGTAGGTGCTATTGTTATCGCTGCCTTGATCATTTACGGGTTGGTTAATGTCCATAAAGTTAACAATCCCAACACGTCTACCATAAACCATGCGACAAACAATAAAACTAACTTTGTCACAATTTCTAACGGTGGTTTATCACTAACCTTCAAGATTGCCTGGGGCGCTACAGCAGTAGCTATTGATAACAGCCGTGTCGCTAACGGTCTCAATATTGAAGACGCCTATGGCACCGGACGTTTATTCCAGGTTGATCAGCACTTAAGCCCGATAATACCAGGCCAAGACCAAGCAAAGATTAATCCTACACAGGCTGGTGCGGTAACCAAACGGTCCAAAGGGTTGATCTTGCAACAGGAAGGAAGCCCGGTTGTTAAGTGGAGCGCTACTAAAACTCAATTTAATGCAACCATATTGCCACTGGATTTTAACACTGGAAATTCTACAAATTGGGTCTACCTGGAAAATGTACAGATCAATAATCAAGGGGTGGCAAACTTTAACTACTCGTTTTATTATCATGGCCGACAAACATATAAGATGTTGGCTGTAGGGCCGGTTATATATACGGATTATACCGGTGCATTCATGTATCCATTAGTCTCTCCATATGGGACCCAGGCGAATCATTTGAGAACGACCAATCCAACATCTTGGCCAGTCAAAGAAGTAACTGTAACCTCAAAAGCTCTCAAATCTAGTCTAGTGTCTATGGGATGGATTGCTAACATTGATACAAAGAATAATCTAGGAGTGTTTTACACGACACCCTTAGGCTCCCAAGAAATCTATCGAACCTATCCTGGTGCACACGTTATCGGATCGCCCCCACTCGGCAATAGCAGCGCCATAGTTAGCAGTGTTATTGCTCATCCAGGCTTGAACTATTCGATTAGCTTTTCGGTGCTGGTTAGCACACCAACGAATGGTCCAGTGCTTATATCTCAGCAACCCCCAGCCAAATTTAATGTCCTGCACGATTGACAATGTAACCTCATAGACACCCAATCTCCGCAGGGTAATGTCGGTTGTGGTTACTGTTGACTATCTAAAATGGACCCACCGATAAAACTTTTGTATCACAATCCAATTACCCTTAAAGCTATAATCTCAGTTTGTGGCTAAATAGAACTTAGCTAATTAATAATCAATTTATTAATATATGGTTTCTCTAGATGATTGAGTTAAGCTTTGTTGTCTAAGGACTTCTGTGTCTATAATATCGGCCTTTCGGCCTAAACTTAAGCCTAAAAAGGTAGAGCAGTAACTTAGCAAGATGCTAGGACCTTCTACAAAAAGAGCGAATTCAGGTGTTTTATGATAAACAACCATTGCTAAAGCGTCAATAACGGCTGCTGAGGTTGATATTCCACCTATGTAACGACTTAGCGTTAAAGATGAAAAGACATCAATACCTAGACTTGACTAGGCTTTTGAGACTCAGGTTCCGTAGCATGGCTGCGGTTAGAATCAGAGTTTCGAACTTCATCTCTTTATTTTGATTCTAATTTGATGAAGAGAGTTAAGGCTTTATTGGCGTAGCTCTACTCTCAATGCTAATGCGGCTATTCTGTTGCCTCTCAGTTGTCTCTCGGTATTTCTGTAGTGACCCAGACGTCGTCTTTAGCGCACTGATAAGTTGTATGGCCATACTCTTTATTATTTTCGCTGGGGTTATAAGTAATATGCCAACGAACCTTCTTCATGGTTTGCTTACAGACCGGACATTCCATATCCCCAGTATACTACTTGCCGGATCTATTGGGCAAGGGGGTTATAGCCAGATCCTTGAACGTAAAAAGTTACTGTGGTTGTATATTGCCAAATTGGCTGGTCATTATGTTCAGTGTTAAACACTATCTAGTGTGCAGTTCAAGCTAGCGAGCAATTTCAGGGACGTCCATATGATCTACTGAAATCTTTACTGCAAACTCTTCAATCTCACCTTTTTTTGCAGAAAAATTAATCCCGTTTATATCAAGCATGGTTAGCCCTGTAAGCATAGCAGTTCGTTTGTTACTGTCTACAAATGGGCGGTATGCAATGATTGCTTTAATTATAGCTGCAGCTTTATCTAAAATGCTTGGATAAAGTTCATCTCCAAAAACATTTTGTGATTGGGTAGCAATAGTAGTTTCCAATCTTCCTAAGTCTCTAAGACTCGCACTACCACCAGTTGAATTTACTACTAAGATATGTAGCTCCAGTAGCTGTTCAAGTGTTAGGTTGATCATCGCTTTGCAAGATTAACGAAGTCTTTCTTGTAATTGTTCAAAATTTGTTTCGCTGAATCTATGACTTTTTGATCTTAACTATTCTGATTATTCAGAGGAAATACTATTACCTTGACCTAATCACCAAATGAAATATTTTGTCGTTTAAGGTCTTTAGCGGGGATAGTCACGCCACCGCTTGTGCCTATCTTTATAACTTTTTGGATACTTTGAATCATAACTAACGTTATAATGTTATTACAATATAAAATCTATATAAACTGGTTGGGGCTAGAGTCAGAGTTGTGATTTTTGACTCTTGCTATTGATCCTTAGGCGATAGCGAGAGTTAAGAATTTGCTGATCGCATAAGTTTTGCTAAGTCGTATATTGCCGACAGAGTAAATACTATTTGAAGAATTATAAAAATGACATCGTTTATATAGATGCTGTAAGCCTCTAAAAACAACCCACCAACTATATACAAGAAATCTTGTCGTTTCCTTGGTTTTGCAATAATCCCAATAGAGATTAAGATCAAGCCTAAAGCGCCGACTATTTTAAACATATTGTAATTGTATCAAAATGAACCCTGCTTAGTTTTTATGGAGTATATGCAGTTTGTTGAATCTAAAAAGTTTTTGTGGTTATATATTGCCAAAACGGCCGAGCATGTCGGTCAGGAACCTTTATAGTATTTGCTCGGACTAATCCGTAATCCTGCTAAGACTGAGGATTCCCACTGGCTTTACTACGTTCAACGGACAATTTAGTTATCTCCATGCTACAACCTTGATGCTCTTTACAATAGGCTTCACATTGCTTAGCTATTTGCTCGTCTTCGTAGTGTAGTCCGCATTCAGGACATCGATATAAAACTTTATCAGCCATGATCATATTATACTCCGACTGATTTGTTATAATCTGCAAACCCCACACGATTCTGGGCTGCTGCTCAAGTTCGTGGCATAAGAGTATGTCGGTTAGGCACCTTTTCAGTCTTTGTTCACGGTAATCCACTTTACTTATGGTATAATTTATTGAATTGGATACTGTATATTTTGCGACTGGTAACAAAGAAAAAATGTTAATAGCTCAAACTGTAAGTTCTAAGTTTGATATAAAAGTTGAGCAAGTAATAATTGAGGTTGACGAAATTCAAGGTGAAGATCCAATCATCATTGTCCAAGATAAAGTACGTCGGGCATATGAAGGTCTTTCAAAACCAGTAGTAGTTAGTGATGACTCGTGGGGCATTCCAGCTCTCAACGGCTTCCCCGGACCTTACATGAAGTCAATAAATAAGTGGTTCCACCCAGAAGACTTTATAAAACTAATGGATGGTAAAAAAGATAGACGCATTATATTACATCAATACTTAGCTTATTACGATGGAAAATTATTAAAGACTTTTAAAAACGATATATTTGGAAAAATTATCGATAAACCACGCGGGAAAAACGATCGGTCACCAAATATGACGGTAACCGAGCTGGACCATGATAATGGAAAAACAATTGCTGAAGTTTTTGAGCAAGGCGATAAAGCAGTAATGGCACGTTACTTAACTTGCCGTGATGTCTGGCATGAATTTGCTGAATGGTACTGTAGCGAAAATAATACTTAACCCAAATACATATTTACCTTAAGTTCGAATATATTCTGGCTGGGGATGAGGGATTCGAACCCCCGATCCTGGGACCAGAACCCAGTGCCTTACCGCTTGGCCAATCCCCAAAATGAAACGTAACAGTCTGTAATTATACTGAATCTTGCTACCTAGCGCTAGCATTGTTATACTAATAAACATTAACAATTCGGTATATAAAGAGTGCAGGGAGAGATCTAGCTCATTGAACTGCCAGCAACCAGGGTTATCCCCAGGTGCTCCATCTAGCCCGATCAAACGGGAAAGATATAATAGACCATATCCTTTCCTGAGTTAATGAAACTTAACGAAAGGATTTTTTTATGTCTAAAACCAGTTACTTTTTTACTAGTGAGTCAGTTTGTGCGGGTCATCCAGATAAAATATGTGACGCCATAAGCGACGCAATTCTAGATGCTGCTTTAAAACTTGACCCTAATAGCCGAACCGGTATTGAGTCGGTAGTTGGGGCGAATAAAATAGCACTATTTGGCGAGATTAAAACTACTGCTCAATTGGATTTTGAAACCATTGCTAAACAGACGATTAAGCGCCTGGGCTACATAGAACCAAAATGGGGGTTTAGCTCAGAATCAGACTTTAGTAACAATATTCATGAGCAATCAGCCGATATAGCTATAGGGGTTGATCAAGACGGCGCCGGTGATCAAGGCATGATGTTTGGTTTTGCCATTAATGAAACACCAGAGCTCATGCCGCTACCCATATCAATTGCTCATGCTTTGACGGCCAGGATCGATAAGGTTCGCGAAAATAAGGAGATTACCTGGCTTAGACCTGATGGCAAGGCCCAAGCGACAATTCGTTACGAAGAGGGTAAACCAGTTTGTATTGAAAAGCTAGTTTTAGCCCTAGCCCATAACGAAGAGACTTCTGCTCAGCAAGTAAGATCAGAAGCTATCGATAAAATAATTCGACCTGTTTTAAGTAAGTACGACATGCCGTTACTGAAAGATGAGGACATAATTATAAACGGCACTGGTTTATGGCACATTCCTGGCCCTGAAAGTGATGCCGGCTTAACCGGTAGAAAGATTGTAGTCGATACTTATGGCGGTTATGCCAGAGTTGGCGGTGGAGCTTTTAGCGGCAAAGACCCTTCTAAAGTTGACCGATCTGGAGCCTATGCTGCTCGTTATATTGCTAAAAATATTGTGGCTAATGGCCTAGCCTCAAAGTGCGAAGTCGGTTTAGCCTATGTGATCGGCAAACCTAGACCTCTCATGGAAACAATAGAAACATTTGGCACAGCTACTGTTAGCAACACTGCACTCAAGCAGTTTAAAGACCAACTAATCGACACTTCAGTTAAGGGCATTTGCGACACTCTTAACCTTAAAAGACCAATCTATAGTGCTACCAGTGCATACGGTCATTTTAGTAAAACCAATCTTCCCTGGGAAGCAGTAGTTAGTATTTAATGGTTGCAAAAAAATGTGGCTTACGGCTAAATTAAGTCAACAATTACAATATAGTAGAATTAAGGCAACCTATGTTGACATATAACTATTAATCTGTTACAATAAACCTATGAATGAAAGATTACAGTTCAATATTACTGATAGTGAAAGCGTAAGCCTAGACGGTCCTGCCATTTTAGGTACCGACGAAGAGTTAATTGCAAAACTAGAAGCTGAGCGTCAAGATGCTATTAAAGAGTACGATACACGTCTTAAAGCTATCATGGCACCTATAAGGTTTTACCAAGAAAAAAGGTCTAACTAAACTAAATAAATAGGGGCTAATCGAAAAGGTTTACGTCTTTAAGCTCTTTAGGCATAAAGCCCTCCGTGTGCTTAAAGCCCGCTTGCCATTGGTAGCCCTGGTTATAGCCTAAATCCTGCATAAGCTTAGTCGGCGCGTTTCTGAGATGGAGTGGAACAGGTACATCCGGATAATCCTTAGCTAGGTTAATTGCCTTATGCATAGCTTCGCTAACTTGTCTGGATTTCGGTGCTTTTGCTAGGACTGTAGCACAGTGGTATAGATTATACTGGGCTTCAGGTAAACCGATACGCTCAACTGCTAAAAAAGTAGATACTGCTAAATTTAATGCAGCGGGAGCAGCTAAGCCGATGTCTTCTGACGCGAAAACTATCATGCGTCTAGCAATAAACTTAGGCTCTTCTCCGGCTTGGAGCATCCTGGCCATATAGTATAGGGCAGCGGTTGGCTCACTACCGCGGAGGGACTTTATAAAGGCACTAATGACATTGTAATGGTTGTCACCTTTCTTGTC
>JAJZHX010000006.1 GCA_021804315.1 bacterium | reverse complement strand
TTCCGATCTTCTTGGTTGATCATTCGCTGATGGATTTCTGCCTCTAGATTAAGTAATGCTTCAGCTTCAGGTTGTGAAGCTACACCAACCTTACTGCCATAAATTTGTTCAATTGCCGCTTCAACACTATGACGATCAACTAGCTTATGATTTGCATAATTAACAGACTGTTCCAAGATTTTAATGGCCTTACCAGGGTAAGCCTCATCAAGATTGTATCGGCTACTAAGTTGATAAGCACTTAAAAGTGCTTCATAGGCAACCATAATATTATTTTTATTTTCTAGTCCGATAGCTGTATCTTCCAGTACATGCATGGTACTAGCCTCATCAAATTCTGTTAAAACTATTGGCGTTAGCAGGCTGGCCAACTCAGTATTAGTAGACTTGATAGTTTCAAAACCGTTTGGTGTTAGAGCAAGAATTATTTGCACTGAACGAGACTGAATGATACTTTGCAAAATTTGCGTAGCATCAAACGATCCTAATTTGTCGCTAAAAAAGGCTTCGGCATCATCAAAAAACAAGATTATATGACCAGCATGTGAAGCTTCGTTAGCTAAGCTCATCATAATATATTCAATGTCGCCTTGTCTTTTAGCGCTACTGACTATGTCAGTCGCATTAATTAAAACTATTTGATGGTAACTAAGATTATTATTAGATCGACCTTCAATTAATCTTTGAGCAAAGGCATAGACATTACTGCTCTTACCGATGCCAACTTGACCAATAAGAGCGATGGCTTTAGCTTGATTGACTAAAGCTGATTCAATTGACATGACGCTTTTAGAATCAGTCAGCCAGCCAAAATGGGCGTTGTTTTTGATAATACTCTGGCTGATATTATCACCAAAACGATTAATTATAGGCGTGTAACCAAAAGCCCAGTCTCGTCCAATACCTCCAAAATTTTGAGAGTTTTTATCACCATATTCCAACATATTTCGACCAAGCCAAGAAGCGACTTTAATGATGTCTTCTGGCTGATTTTTAAGTTTTACTATTAATTCTCTCAGCTCAGGTTGAGCGTAGATTAAACCAGCGCATATAAAAGCTGGCTCGATAACTTCACTACCTACTTTATCGGCAATGGCAGTTGCCAGCGTTAGAGCCGTAGTTAACTCTTGATCACCTGCCTGTTTGATGATTGGCTCAATCTGTGCGCTTGTTAGTAGTAAATGATTAATCACAAAGAAGCTTTGCCAGTTATCTTGTAAACTCTGCCAGAGATTATCACAAGTTACGCTTAATTTCGGATTTAGATTAGCTAATATTTCAGGGCTTAACCGATCGTTTAGCCCTCGGCCCTTAACTGGTAATTTTGATAAATATTTATCCCACCATAAGGCTGGAATAATAAATAGCATGGCCAGGGAGACCAGTATTAAAGCGTAGTTTATATGATTAGTAGCAATTAAGCCAACAATAGCTAGAACATTTACGAGACCCAAAAATGATAAAACTCTAAAACCAGTTTTGCCAATTGCCTTAGCGATTCTGGCTTCATAGGCTCGTTTACTATTTAGATCAATCATGCTTTCCATAATATGCCTGCTACAACTCCTAAAACTACAGCTGGCGGTAATAAAGGCCAGATGACAACTTCAATTAATGTTAATAAGGCTGTTACGATTATTGCTAGACAAGCAACAATGATGACCATCAGCCTAACTATAAAGCCAATAGTTCGACTAAAAATGTTATCGACCCAAGCCTGATATTTGTCAGATAATGATGCCCCTGGATAACTAATAATTCTTTTCCACGGAGCAAACAGCGTGGCTAGTAACTGACTAACCGAAAAGGCTCTTAAAATCGCTTGAGAGCGCTTACTAAAGCCAGAGAAAACGATTGCCCAGCCGTCTTTATACCACCACCCAAAAAACACTGAAATAAACATAAGTAGTATTGTAGCCTAAATCTTATTAGCTGTTGAGTAGTAAAATAGCTAGGTGCGCAAGACTATCTATAACTGGTATATTAAATTAGGTTTTTCTTTATGGCTATTATTAAGGCCTTTAATGAGGCTATTCATTAGAAGAACCTCTAGGGTTTATCTGATTCTTCACTACAAGGATGAGGTGTTATTGATTAAAAACTGGTTAAGTGATGGTCGTTGGGCACTACCTGGGGGCGGTATTGCCAAAAATGAAACTATCAGCCAAGCCTTGGTAAGAGAAGTTAAAGAAGAGGTTGGCTTAGATATTGGTGACATCAAAAAACAGCTGTTAACTAGTGGTGAATGGCAAACCTATAACTTTGGCTTTAAATATTTAATTTACGCAAGTGAGATTAAGCTATTGCCTAAATATATTAATAAATTAGAGATCACTGAATGGTCTTGGTGTAAGCAAAATGCGCTTGATGAAACTAAAGTCAGCCAAGAAGTTTTAGCTGCACTTCGAAAACTTGTAACAAGGGTAGTTTAGAATTTAGGAGCAATGGATAAACAAAACTCGGATAATTCAACTGTCGATAGTACTAATTCGAGTTGACCTGTCGATAAGCAACCAAATAATCCTAAGCTTAACTCTAACTTAAGACAACCACGATTAAACTCACATCAGTAGCAACTCCGTTATTGATCAAGCGAATAATCTTAATTCAGTACCTAATGCTACGCAAAGTTATAAGAGCTTAAGCCAACGACAGTGAATTTATGGGGTCTGGCACTATGCCCTTATGGTCAAACATGAAGTGTGGTATTAAGGGAGTTTATAGACACGTTGCCCTAAATATGTACAAGCCTACGCAGATGAATATGCATTTAGGTATAACCACCGCAATGATTATCGCCTATGTTTCTGGCGTTGATAGATAGGGTTAGTAAGTAACAAAATTTACAAGTTCACAGTATGTTATTTGACAAGCTTTATATTTAGTTTTGTTAGTATTGACTTGATTATGTGTTAGGTAGTATGATAGCCACTGGATGAGCGTGGGCTGGTCCTTTGTTGACCGGTTGGCCCAAAGCCCATCCTTTTTTATTTTGTTATTTCTCTTATTGTAAACCTTATATTGTTTTTTAGCTTTCTATCTAGTTGCGTAGACAAAGCTGGTACGCCTGCACACTTTTGGATATGCTTTACTAATGCAAGTTTCTCTTTATTTGGTTTAGAGATTATTCCTAGCTGAATTTTATAAGAATAAGCGACTGCCCCAATCAAGACATCAACCAATTGGATTTCTGTTACGGCATGAGACTCTAACCTAATTATGCTGTTAATTGCTTGTCTTCTAGTCTTTAGTTTTATTTTGCGCTGTATTTCCTTTTCAAAATGGTCATCTTTTGGAGTAGAAACATCATCAGCTAAAAGAGTAATATAGTCTGTCGTACTTTTACTACTTAAGGTATTTATATAATCAGCAACAATTGAGCCACAAAATGCGTTATAAGCCTTTCTGTGGTCTTTGATTGAAACTACTTTCTTATCGTAAATTACTGCTAAAAATGTATTGTTAGGTGTCTTAAAAAATTCACTTATAAAGTGTTTGTAGTAAAGAATATTATGGCTTGTAACATCCGTAAAATGAAATTCTTTACGAAAACTATACCTGTCACGTAGTCTAATTAACTCTTTATGAAGCTTGTTAATATTTGGCGATACTATTAAACCTAAACCGAAAATTCTATCATTATTGTGAAGTAAGCCTGTTTCGTCTAAATATCCTTGCAGATTACGTCTTGGTTTTGGTCCAGATTGAGCCATCATATATCAATAATTGTAATTTAGTAGTTACAATTATTGCAAGTTTTATATGTAATTATTGTTTTTTTGTTTATTTTTACTAAATTTTTTCAAAACCTTAAAGAATTCATCCTTAATAAGGTTATTAACAGGCTTATCTTTCTTAGTCATATAGTTTTGTATCAGGAGATAAATAAGATTATTTAACTTTTGTTTGCTTAATCTCTACTTCCATAGGTATTGGCTCTATTCCAGAATTAGCAACAACATACCTTCTTAACTTTCCCCCTATCAATCCACTAATCATCGGGTGGTCGCATGTTAGTTGTATTAGATCTACAGCAATGTCAACTGACTTGTCTTTATGATTGGGATATTCACACGTTGCTACATGGATCCAACCTATAAAACAATAGTCATATAACACTTCTTCAGGCTTAAAGTTTTTGTGACATCTATCAAGTTTATATATCCTTGGCTCTGGATCTACACCCCCTATAAGTATCTGGTCTGGACGAGGCTCATCTGTGCCTCTAATGAATTCACAAAACTCGTTGGCTATTTCGCTAATGGTGTTCATGTCTTTAGTAAAGAAAGCTAAACTATCAGTCATTCCGGATAAATCTTGCTCATTTACCGGTGTTTGGCTTGCGTAGCCTATAATTGACTTGCTGTTTAATGGATAGATTTTTTGAAAATCATTTTTTTTAGCTTTTAGTTTGCCATTCTCTTCCAGAATGACTGCCGTATCATCCGCAGTAGCTTCTATTGCGCCATCTTTTTTCAAAAAAATAACTAAGCTCATAAATAGGTCTACTTTTGCATTCGCTTACTATAGGGAATAGTCTATCATAAATACCTTCCTTCATGGGATAATTGCCAAAACACTGGAATAAAATTACTGGAAACGACAACGAAAGATAGTGTTTTAGCCAAGTTAAAAGCCTTAAGTCAACGACAGTGTTTTGGCGGAGGAAGAGGGATTCGAACCCTCGGTACAGTATTACCCATACACACGCTTTCCAAGCGTGCCAATTAAACCGCTCTTGCATCCCTCCATAAGAACTTTAAAAGCTGGTTTAAAAAATATTATAGACTAAAATTACTACAAAAACATCTTGCTAGATTAGCAAATAAGGAGTTAAACTATTGGTAAATGCCGTTAATTCAATTGCAAGACGTCAGTAAACTGTACGGCTTCGGCGATGCTACCACCTTAGCTCTCGACGAAGTCAATCTTACTATTGATAAAGGTGAATTTGTAGCTGTGATGGGACCCTCGGGTTGCGGTAAAAGCACTTTACTAAATTTAATTGGCTTACTTGATAAACCTTCTCATGGACAATATCGCTTGAATGATAAATTGGTATCACGTTTAAATTCTAACCAAGCAGCTAAAATTAGGCGAGATAAGATTGGTTTTATCTTTCAATTTTTCAATCTTTTACCAAAACTTTCGGCTTTAGAAAATGTTGCTTTACCGCTAACTTATAAAGGCGTTACTCAAACCAAAAGGCTTAAAATAGCTAGTGAAATGCTTGATCGGGTGGGTGTTCAAGATAGAGAGTACTATTTACCAGGGCAATTATCTGGAGGACAACTTCAGTGTGTAGCCATAGCTAGAGCACTAGTTAATAACCCTCAGATAATTATAGCTGATGAGCCAACCGGTAATTTAGATAGCGGTAGTTCCAGGCTAGTTATGGAGCTATTATCTGAAATTCATAAAATGGGCAATACGATTATCTTTGTGACACATAATCCTGAGTTAACGCGTTTTGCCACTCGTGTAGTCTACATGCATGACGGCAGTATTGTTCATGATGAGTCTTCAACTGTTGGGCGCGTCGCTAATCGAGCCAGAAAGGTACTCTATACCCTACCGGCAACAAAAGAAGAAGATGATCTGGCCGGTGTTAGTTTACTGATGAAAGCTTTGCCTATCAAGTCTTCAATATCTGATAGATTAAGCCCTAAATATCTAACTAAAAATAATATTAAACGTCGATCAAAAAGAAAGGCTCTTGGGAAACAAGCTAAATGATAGGTGTTAAATTAATTAGTAGTTTTAGAGCCGGAATGCAGGTGGTTAAATCTGCTAAATTGCGGAGTTTAAGCCTTATGCTTGGTATTATTATTGGCGTAGCTTCAGTTATTACAGTTATTGCCATTAGTACGGGGATTAAAGCACAAATTAGTAGCCAAATTCGTAGCTATGGCCCAGATATTATTACTATTAGGCCAACTTCAGTAGGTTTAGGTAGCGGTCTTGTTAGGGGTAGTGATTTAGCTAACTTTAGCATTAGCAATCCTATGATACTTAAAGATATTAAGACAGTTTCTCAGGCGACTGGCGTAGCAGAAGTTGCTCCTCTAACCCTAGTTAGTGGTCCGGTTAAGTCTAGTAGTGGTGTATATAAGCCAGGATTTGTGGTTGGTACTAGCTCCAGCTTACCAAATCTAATTAATCAATCGTTGGCTTTCGGGAACTTTTTTACTAGTTCACCTGCTAATAATGGTAATGTGGCAGTTCTAGGTCAAACGGCTGCTCAGGATCTATTTAATGAAAATGTCCCCTTAGGTTCTAGTTTTACTTTTCATGGTCAAAACTTTGTGGTTGCGGGTATTTTTAACTCCTTTAATGCTACTCCGCTTAGCCGGGAGGCTAACTTTAATAATGCTATCTTTATTCCAAATTCTACTGCTGAGTCACTGACTAATGATACTGCCCCAACTTATGAAATCTTCGCTAGAGCTAAGCAAGTCAATCAAACAAGCATAGTGGCCAAGAATATTGCCGCAGCTCTTGATACTGAACACGGCGGAGTTAGTAATTTAAGTGTTTCAACTGGCAATCAGAATATTGCTCAAAATAATAATATTCTTAATTTATTAACTGGTTTGATTGCCGGAGTTGCTGCTGTGTCCTTATTAGTAGCTGGAATTGGTATTATGAACGTGATGTTAGTTTCAGTTTCCGAAAGAGTTAGAGAAATTGGTATTAGAAAGGCCGTTGGGGCAACTAATCAACAAATTCGCAGTCAGTTTATGGCTGAAGCTGCATTTATAAGCTTAATTGGCGGTATACTTGGCTTAGCACTGGCTTTTATAATTGATATGGCAATTCGTGCTTCAACCTATTTAACACCAATTATTACTTGGCAAAGTGTTGTTTTAGCAACCGGGGTATCTTTGATTATTGGAATTGTTTTCGGGACGATACCGGCAACCAGAGCTGCTTCCAAAGATCCTATTGAAGCCCTAAGAACCGAATAACTAGTCAGCGCATTGGCCAGTGCTAACAGTTTTAGATTTTTTTTCAGCTTGGTTTATTTGACTGGCAACTTTCGGCATTGCTAGGGCATAACCAGTGTGAGCATAGGATGTACTTTCAGCAAAGACGACACCAATAACCAAGCCATTATTATTAATCAGTGGTCCACCTGAGTTACCCGGGATGACTGTGGCGTCTATAGAGTAAACTTGCCGAAGAGTTACGCCGTTACCGTATATATTATGTCCGCTAGCTTCAAATTCTTGAATAACGGCTGCCGGAACAGCTGAAAATGGTCCGCCACCTGGATAGCCAAGAACAGCTCCACCGGTGTTTGGACTAATTGTATTTAAATCAAGTCGCAAAGGTTGACCTGCGAGATTACTAGTTTTAAGGACGGCTAGATCTAGATTAGGATTAAACCAGATAACTTGAGCGACATGCACGCCATTAACATCATCAATATAAGGATGTTTAATACCGGCAACGACATGGGCATTAGTAACTACTAAGTCGTTAGCTACAACAAAACCTGAACCGGAGACTATCCCGCCACAACCATCACCTTGAATTCTTACTACTGATTGACGATCTTTATTAACTGCACCTATTAGACTACCTAAGGCAGGTATTTTAACGTTGCTATTGGGGATCGGTTCGTTGCCTATAAAGACATCAGGGAAACCGTTAGGGTCAATAACTTTGCCAAGCTTGGCGATTATGCCTGGAGCTGGTGGCATGACTTTATCTAAGGCTATTATAATCTGAGAATTTTTGACATAACCTTGTAATTTAGTAGCCGGTAAATCATTAATAACAGAGGCGGCTAACCAGACTAAAACTAAAATTGTAGCGATGGTTAGAAAAGATCCTAAATAATTATCTATTAAATTTAAGCTTTTAAAATGAATCCGATACTTAAGGCTAATACCAATAAATTCACCTAAACTAAGTCCAATAAAGCCAACACCAAAGATGGTTATTAGCGTAACTACTGCTCTAGATGAAGGATTATGAGCAAGAGTGATAGTATAAGACTCGAGGATTCTACCTATAAAGATACCGACAAAAAGACCAACCACCGCAAAAACTTGGCTGATAAGACCAGCTCCCCAGTTTCTAACTACCGAGTAAATAACTATTAGAATGATTATTAAATTGACAATCATGGTTGCTTAAGGTTAATTGGCTTTTAGTAATAAAGTTAGCACGCTTTAATTTTAACACCTATCGTTGAAAGTTAATCTTTAACCTATAAGGATGATTTAATCTATGGAACTAGAGTATTTAATTAGTTATGGTTTTTCGCTAAACCGATATATTTTTAAATCGGCAGAGTTATCCTGCCAATAGTCTAAGATTGGTTGTAAAATTCGCCAAGTTGTTAATACCTCTTGATCGGAAGCAAATAGTGATCTATCGCCGTTAATTGCTTCCATAATAACTTTTTCATAAGCTTCAACTCTTGGAGATTCACGGAATACACCTTTATAACTAAAGCTAAGAGGAGCATGTTCTATTTCGTTTGTTAACCCCGGTTTTTTAACTATTAAGTCTAAATTAATGCCCTCATTAGGTTGTAATCTAAACGTTAGCTTATTTCTTAGTCTATATTGAGTTGATTTGAAATAGAGACTAACGTCAGCTATATTTTCGGACATCCCTTTGCCATGCTCTATAATTATATCCGTTTGTTGCCAATTTTTACTTTGGCTGTTTAATTTGAGTTTAACATATGTTTCAACTTGACTATCAGGATTAGCCACCTCATGCTTGTAACTACTATATTGTCCTCTTATAGCCAGTTGAGGATCGGCTGGCATAATTTTTTCAAAAAAGTCTTGCTTAGCTTCATGGATAGCTTGACTTGATAAATCTTTGGGGATGTCCATTAATGTTAAAGCTAGAATTTGCAAAAGATGACTTTGGACCATGTCCCTCAGGGCACCAGTTTGTTCATAGAAATTCACCCGACCTTCTATGCCGATTGTTTCAAATTGTCTAACATGTACTCTTGAGATGTAGTCGCAGTTCCATAAGGGCACAAAAAGCGGATTATCTTTACGAAATGTCAGTAAGTTTTGAGCGGTTTCCTTAGCTAAATAATGATCAATTCTATATATTTGATCTTCCTCATAAGCTTCGTGAACAACTTGTATAGTTGTTTCTGCTGAAGCTAGATTATAACCAAAAGGTTTTTCAAGTAGGATTCGATCTTGTTGTGTGTTAAGGCCGACTCGGCTTAAGTTATTGATGATAGGCTCATAAGCTGAGGGTGGAATGGACATGTAAAATAAGTGGCTAAAGTGATTTTTCGGTCCAAGACTATCTATTAAAGTTTTTAATTTAGTAAAATCGTCTAGATTATTAGGATCAATTTGTAGACTTTTTAGATTGTGACTGATTAAATTTAAAATATCATCTGAACAGTTTTCGTGAGCATTGATAACACTGTCTTTAAAAAGTTGAGTTAAATCTTCTTTTGACAATTGATTACGACTGGCGCCAATAATAATACTTTCTTTTGGTAAAATATTGTTAGCAAACAGATGATAAAGTGCCGGTAGAAGTTTTCTTTTACTTAAATCACCAGTAATGCCAAAAATAGTAATAACAGGTATTTGATTCATGATACTAATTACCTATTTTAAACTACAAGCTTAGTTTTTGATGAATAATTTATAATAAAGCCGGACATTTTTTAGCGGTAATATAATATAATAATTGATTATGAACAAAGACCCGTTAATTTTAAACATGCTTGGAGCACCACTTGATTTGGGAGCTGATAATCTAGGCGTTGATCTTGGCCCAAAAGCCTTGCGCTATCATGATATGGTTGCAAAATTAGAACACGCTGGCTTGAGTATTAAAGACTTAGGGGATATTGATTGCCGAGATAGGCAAAAACTTGATCCTGGTAATCCAAGAATGCATTATCTGGATGAAATCATCCGAGTCAATCAGTTAATTGCTGAAAGTACTGAAATGGTCATTAAAAATCGTGAAAAAATTGTCGTGATTGGCGGTGATCATTCGATTGATCTTGGAGCAGTCAGCGGGGCGTCGGTAGCTTTAGGGGGTAATTTAGCTTTAATCTATATTGATGCTCATGGTGATATGAATACCGATGAAACTACTTTAACCGGTAACATTCATGGCATGCACGTAGCTTCGCTACTAGGCTTTGGGGCTAGCGAACTTAAAGACCTTCATGGTCCAAATATTAAAATTGATAAAAATAACTTTTTGCACATTGGCGGTAGTGATTTTGATCAAGCTGAGATAGAGCTTGTTAATCAGCAGAAGCTTAACACCTTCACATTACTAGACTTATTAAAGAACGGTATGGCGCCTTTGCTAGATAAAATTGATGAGCTAAGTTCACGCATACCTAATGTTTGGGTTAGCCTAGATCTTGATTCGATTGATCAAATTTACGCACCTGGAGCAGGCATGCCCAATGCTAAAGGCCTAACTTATAGGGAAATCGCTACCATCGCTGAGTACATTGGTATAAATTGTAGTGTCGTTGGACTAGACGTGGTTGAGTATAATCCCCTGCAAGACCAAGATTATAAGACGGCCGAACTGGCTATCGAGTTAACTGCTAAGTTTTTTGGTAAAAATTATAACTGGTATACTAACTACTTAGATAGGAATAAAGTTAATTAACTTTATTTTTTTGTTTGCTGTCACAACAATGTAATTAATTTTAAAAGAGTTCTTAAGTAAAAGGAGATATTATGAACGAAATGATTAATATTGAGAGCCATAATCCATTTGAGGCCTATCTTTGCCTTCCAGATGATCAGCCTAAAGGGGCTGTTATAGTTATACATGAAGTCTGGGGGTTAAGTGACCATATTAAGTCTGTTGCTGAACGAATTGCCAAAGAGGGCTACCTAGCTCTGGCGCCTGAGTTACTAGAGGACGATCTTGATTTACCTGAAATCAGACAGCTACAAAATGACTTATTTGATCCAGCCAAAAGACATGAAGCTCAACCAAAACTTAGGCAGTTAATGACACCCCTGCAGAATCCAGAATTTGCTAAAAAAACTCTTGGCCGTTTACAAGATTGCTTTAATTACCTGTATGAAAGGAGTGACGTTAATCATCAAGTGGCGGTTATTGGTTTTTGTTTTGGCGGAACCTATAGTTTTAACTTAGCCGTCAGTGAACCTAGACTTAAGGTAGCAATCCCCTTTTATGGCCACTGTGAGCAATCAGTAGAAGAACTGAGTAAGGTCACTTGTCCAATAAGAGCTTTTTACGGTGAGGAAGATGAGCGACTAATAGAAGGGCTTGATGCATTAAAACAGAAAATGAGTCAAGCGAAGGTCGATTTTGCCTTAAAAGTTTATCCTGATTGTGGACATGCTTTTTTTAACGATAGTAATCCTTTTGCTTATAACGAGACAGCAGCTATGGATGCTTGGGCAATAAGTAAGCAGACTTTATTAAATACTATGTCTAGTTAATCAATCAATATTTACAGCTTATTCTCAGACTTATCCACATGGATGAGATTGACATTTAATGTAGTTGTGGTTCATTATGAAATTATCACTTAAAAAAAGGAGGGTGATAATATGAGTACAGTAAGTGTCACTAAGGATAATTGGTGGGCTCTAGTGCTTGGGGGTGTGGCAACCTTATTATTTGGCGTTGCGGCGGTCTTTTGGCCAGGACTTTCGCTTAGCACGCTACTTTATTTATTCGGCGCTTTCGTGCTGTTAATTGGAGTAGTTGACGCCTTAACAGGCTTAGGCAGTATCGGCAGTTCTGATACTTGGTTTCTAGTTGCTTTACTAGGAGCTTTTGAAGTAGGAGTCAGTATTTATTTACTGCGCCATACTTCAGTTAAATTTGGTACTTTTGTTGCGCTAATCGGCTTTACATTAATTGCCAGAGGAGTTATTGAAGCTGTTAGTGCATACTTTAATGCCGTTCAAGTGGCTAAAATGCAAACACTAAGCTATTTAAGCGGACTAGTAGCTTTAGTCGCTGGGATAGTTATTCTATTCGCCAAGCAATCACATGGTGTATCCTTTGTTTGGTTACTAGGGACATATGCGATTGTTAGTGGTGTTTTTCAGGTAGCCGCTTTGTCATCTAGGCCACAAAAGTAACAAACGCTAAGACTGGTTAAGTTAAAAAGAGTAGCTTTTAAAGTATTTTTTAATATCAAAATTAAGCTACTCTTATTTAATTGTTATCTTTTTTAAGCAATGTTAACATAAGTACTATGATGGTTTATAGAGTACATATAACGTCACAAAAGATATCTAGTGATTATCCTATAGCTTATATCTTCGGGCTAATTTTATCGGTTATTATCTTTATTGCAGGTCTTATGTTAGCCCAAAAACATCAATTAACAGGATTTCAGCTGAGCCTTTTTCGCGATATTATATTTGGCTGGGTTACCGCGTTATTATTTAATCGCCTCAAGGTAGCTTGGCAGATTTTTGATTAAAGCTGGCGACGATGATGTTATGACTATAGCTAAATATATTGTCAAGCAAACAAGACCTGGGCAATTGCCTTGGCCAATCATTAGCTGGACGGTGATTGTGGCTATTGCTCGGACTTATGCGGGATATCATCGACTTAATAATTTACTAGCTGGTAGGTTATTAGGTTTAGCAGTCGTATATTTTATTAGTTTATTGCCAAATAATCTTGATAAAATAGCCAGCTTAGCCTTTGAAGATATTTTAGCGGTAAGTCTAAAAGGAAGTTTTTAAAAAAGGTACAGCATGAGAGCTAAAAGTTATCTGAAGTTAAATAATAGACAGCTTTATTTTAGATTATTAGCCATCTTTATATTAGCTGCAATTATTTATAACTCCTGGCCACTAGCCTACATCATAGATTCTAAGGTATCTAGGAGGGGCGTAGTTAGCAATCTGGAATTACCTGGACATCCGCATTTTCGGGTATTTTTAGACGGTGATATTATAGCAGGCGTCATAATTGTTCTACTTGGCTTAATGATTAATTTTGTAAAATACAAATACAAATTCAAGCAATTTAGTTATTATGTTGTTAGTTTTGGTCTGATAGACTTTGGTTTTTTTACAGCTTTTGGCGCTGGAGCACCAGATATATGTACGCACAGGCTTAGGAACCAGTGTGTGCATATTGAAGGAAGACTATTGAGCCCTGATAGTTTAATGTCGGCTTTTGCTATGCTTGGACTTTTTATAGCGACTTGCGGGGCACTATATTTAGCAGTTATAAAGCTACCGGAAATTTATAGCTATATAAGTGGCCTAATATTGGCAATATTTTTCTCGCTGGCTTCTTGGATAACAATTAGTTCATTTTATTTTTATTCTATTCATCGAATCGAGGAAGTTTTTCTGATTGTTTGCGGTTTGGCTTTAGTGTTAATTGGCGTTAATGTTCTTAAGGTATGGCAAAGATATATTGTCTACCCGCCTACGT
>JAJZHX010000005.1 GCA_021804315.1 bacterium | reverse complement strand
GTTTGTCATCAAGCAGTTCGCCTTTTTCAATTTGGTCAAGAATATCATCGAAGCATATTCCTCTTGTGGCTCTTAGCAATTCGTTCTTTTCTTCGCTGTATCGTATTACAAAAGCCATAAGTGTAATGTTAGTAAATTATACATGTTTTGTCAATACATCGCAAAATTTCATACCAAATGCGACATAGCCCCAACCTTTGCTAGTTTTAGTTTAGCATCTTCTGGATTTTGTTTGTATAACTGTTTAAACTCTGCTGGTGTCATTAGGTCTGGTAAGCCCATATGCCAACGTTCATGTATGTAATGTTGGGTGAATAATT
Organism: bacterium; assembly: GCA_021804315.1. Classification (GTDB taxonomy): domain Bacteria; phylum Patescibacteriota; class Saccharimonadia; order Saccharimonadales; family UBA4665; genus JAJZHX01. The sequence continues at coordinate 13,238 of JAJZHX010000005.1, read as the reverse complement.
TAGCTTGGTATCTTACTTCTTCCAGTTGATCTAGCGTGTAGTGAAGTTTACCAAAGCACTCGTTCCTCAGTGCTTTATTAAAGTTCTCTATATGGGATTGCTCATTCTTTTTATAGGGCCTGGAGTATCTATGCTCGCTACCAGTAGCTTCTACAGCTTCCCTGAAGGTTGTTTGGAACTCAGAACCACCATCTGACTGTTGCAGTTCAATAAAACCATAAAACTGATCATGGTAGCCTAATGCTTCAGCACCAGTACTCATTTCTAAGTTTGTACCAATAAATACACTTGGTTCCTTGGTAAATATATCTATAGCTGTATAGGCATATAGTTCACCCAGATCAACTGTGTCATGTTCTACAACCTGCCTAGGCACAGTAGCTGTAACTAGTGCTCGGTATTTATGGTATTTTCTAATACCAACACCAGTCTTAGTGAAGCGCTTGTGTAGCCATCTGTAGATAGTAGATAGGCCTATGTTAATGCCGTGGTTGGATTTAAGCTCTTTCCTAATTTTCTGACCACACCAACCATATTGGTTTCTAATGTCTACTATCTTTTGAATAATGTGTTCTGGCGTTCTAGATTTTGGCCTTCTATGCTTTGCTGTTTTCTTCCTTCTAACAAACTCTCTGATGCCTATCTTTTTAATTCTTTCAAGCCAACGATAGATTGTAGCCCTATGTTTACTTAGAACTTCTGTAATCTGTTCTATTGTTAAGTTAGCCTGATACATCTTCCAGGCTACTTCATATTGTGTTAGTGTACGCATTACGACACTCCTTTCAATTGTTTAATTAGTAACTAAACAAAAGTATACGGGGTGTCGTATTTATTTATCTACGTTTGTCGCATTCTTAGAGAGAATTTTCCGGCGCCACTGCCAACTAGACACAACTAATTTAAACAAATTCACTAGATTACTACTCGTAGGCTGATTAGCCGACAAAGCCATAGTCGCCTGGTAATTTGCGTTAACTAAAAAGGCTACCTGGTTAAAGGTTGTTGGTGTATTATTACTGCTCACAACAATACTTTTATTACCTATAACTTCCGATTTAATCTGGTATTCACTCGGATTAATTAGCCTAAGCTCATAAGCATTGTTGTCTTTTAAGCTACCACCAGCAATATCGAGAATTGATACTGCCAGAAACAGCTCTTTCGGGCCTTTTTCAATAAAGCTAGCACTTGTTAATACTTGACCAGACGGTTTTGAGCTGGTGTAAGTAACGAAACCATTAGGATAAGAAAAACTAGCATACTGATTATAGAACTTGATTAATTTAATTTTTGTAGATAAGGAAGACTTAGTTAAAGACTGTTTGGGATAGCTGATAACGCCTAAGGACGGCTGATTAAAATAACTGCTAAGTTCTAAAACAACTATAACTACCAGGATAATTAAGCTTAATAAAACCGCCAGTCTTATTAAGTAACGTCTTGACATAAAAGTTCCTACAAATTAACTAACACCTTTGGCCATCATAGCATAAACCAAAGTGATTAATAGATAAAATTACTACAAAGTGATCATTAAAGTGCTACAATTTGTATAACAATAAGGAAAGCATTATGGATTATAGTCAGTATAATAAGCTTGAATTTAGAAGAAAGTTTTGGAAGTTTCTAGGAGTTAATATTTCTGTTTACGACCCAAATTCAAATGATTTAGTAGGCTTTATTAATCAAAAGACTTTTATGTTAAAACCAGACGTTTTTTTATATACAGACACAACCATGTCAACTAGTGTCTTGGAACTAAAAAAGCAGACGATGATGAAAATGAATCCCAAGTATTCAGTTATTGACCCAAAAACTCAGCAAGATATTGCTTATCTAAGTTTCAATGACTTTAAAAGTTATCTAACCAGATGGCATATTAATCTGCTTGATCAAGATGGGCAGGCTTACGGTTATATTCAGGAAACCAGTGGTTTTCTAGCAATTCTTCGTCGTTGGATAGCCCTTATAAATGACGGCTTAGCCCTAATATTAATGTTTGTCCCCCAGACATTTAATATCTATTTAAATAGTGATAATCACGGTAAACAACTTGTCGGTAAAATTACTCACCGCAAAAATCCAATTATTGTTAAGATGGGCCTAGATTTAAGCCAAGCAGAAGTAACCATTGATCCAAGAATTAATCTGGCTATTTGTAGCTTACTGATGCTTAGAGACATTAATAAGAATGCCTAAAAAACCACATTAACTATTGTTAGTTATCCCTGATCGGTAAAAAGTGTTTAAGGTAATCAAGTACCAGCAAACTCATAATCGGCACTAATAATATAAAAATCAGTGTGCCTAGAGGCACAGCTTTGATTATTAATCCAAACATAGACATAATCAGCAGTATTAGAGCAACGCTTATTGATGCTATAAATAGTGTTTGACTAGGCCTAACGTGCCAGAAATTAGGCCAGGACCTGAGTGAATATAGGCTAGCTTGACCTTGTAAAACTAACATGACAAAAGCTAAGGTTGATAGTTCGAGGTAGCTTAAGCTGAATAAAGACTTAGCTAATATTAAACCTAAAACAACAATCATAAGCATGAAAAAAGCTAGTGACATGGCTGAGTAAATAAGCTTTTTTAAACTCCATTTAGCCGGGAAGGCTTCAGCACTTGCTCGATCGGTGGCAATTGATATCGTCACGAAATCATTGGCGAACAGGAATAAAACACCAAGCAAGGGAGTAATTAAAATATTTTTAGTGATAACAAAAGTTAAAGATAGTAGTAGTGCTACCTCAAAACTCTTAATAATTTTATTTAAAGCCCAAGTCCTGATTCTTTGGTAAACCTCACGGCTGACCCTACAAGCTGATAAAATATCTACCAAACCAGGATTGGTTAAGATAAAACTAGCTGAGCTTTTAGCAATGTCGGTAGCGCTAGCAACTGCTATACCAACTTCTGCTTGATGCAATGCTGGCGCGTCATTAACCCCATCGCCCGTCATGCCAACAACATGACCAGACTTTTGCAGTTGACTAATAATTAGTAATTTGTCTTTAGGATAGGCGTTAGCAAAAACATTATGTTGTAGAGCTAACTTTGGATCATCTTTAAGTTGATCAGCACTAATAACTTTTGGCGTCATACCAAGTTTCTTAGCCACCGTTTCGGCTGTTTGTAAATTGTCACCAGTGATCATTTTAACGTCTATGCCTAAAATAGCGATTTGCTTGAGCAGTTCAACTGAATCATCTCTAATTGGATCCTCAAAAGCAATTAAGCCAACCAGTTTTTTGTGGTTATGCTCACCAATATTAACAGCAATAATCCGGTAGCCTTTTTGGCTTAAAGCTAGTAAATCAGCTTGTAAGCTTTTTGGTATATTCAGACATTCTTTAGCAACAATTTCCGGCAGTCCTTTAACGATTTGGGCTTTTTTACCATCTCGGTTAATGAAAGCACTAGTTTTCTTAGTTAAGGGATCAAATGGTACAAAATTTGACGATTTTAGCTTTTTAAGTTTCTTCAAGTCTAGATATTCTAAGACGGCTTTGTCTATCGGATCTTGATCGGCTAAATTAGAACAAGCAGCCGCTATTTCAATCAAGTCATCCTGACTAAAATTGTTATAAGTTATTAACTGACTAACAGATAAAGAATTTTTAGTTAGAGTGCCTGTTTTATCAGTACAAAGTACATCCATGGAAGCACAGTCCTGAATAGCAGCCAAGCGTCTGACTAAAATCCCTTTATTACTACCTAAGTTAGCTAATTTAGAAGCTCCAAAAGTCTGAGAGACACTAAACATTGTCGGAAAAGCAATCGGAATAGATGTTATCAGTAGAACAATAGTTAACGGTAAAATATCACTGGTCTTTTGATGATCTAACAGCACAAATACAATTAAGAAAATAATTAAACAAAGGTTAAAGACGAATTGGTATTTAATTATTTTAAAGACGATCTTCTCCATATGAGTAGGTGGATGAGATGTTTCCAGTAATTCAGCTGTCGTGCCATATTTGGTATTAGAGCCGATTGAATCGACTATCGCTCCTGCTTCACCTCTTACGATAACACTGCCAGAATAAATTACCCCCTGATTTTCTCGCTCAACCGCTAATGACTCACCTGTTATGCTTGATTGATCAACACTGACATTACCGCTAATAAGATGCATATCAGCTGAGACAACATCACCGGCTCGTAATCTAATAAGGTCGCCAGGCACTAGTTGGCTAACGGCTAACATGACCCACTGATTATCTCTTTTAACTCTGGCGTCAACTTCTAAAGATGAACGAAGTTGTTTGAGCGCAGTATCAGTACGACTTTGCTGAAAAAGACTAATAAAGCTATTAGTAATAAGCAGGAAGATAATAATAATTGCCTCAAGCCAGTCGCCAGAATATAAACTAAGCAGACTGACTATTTCTAGTAACCAAGGCAGTGGTCCCCAGAACTGTTTCAGCCAGCGCTTTATTTGACTTTCAGCTTTTTGAGGCAAGATATTATAGCCATATTGAGCATGCAGTTTTTTAGCTTGCTCACTTGATAAACCAGGTATAGTTTCTTCCATTAGATTCTTTTTTGTTTTTATTTACTTAACTCATTTTACATCAATTGAAGAATAATTAGTAAAAACAATTCATGCTTGCCTATCGTTAGGCTACAACTTTTTACTAGCCTAGCAGAAGATGATAAGCCAAACAAAGTAGTTAAAAAGACTGCTCGCCGTAGCTATGCTTATAATATGGCTGGTTATTGCAGGTGCAGGCGGAACCACTGATCTAGCCGTACTAGCATTAGCTAAATAACGACACCAGTTATTACCAGGTTTAGTATAAGTATCAACCGATATGTTCTTCGAAAACTGGCTCGCTTGTTAACTAGTCAGTTGGCGAATCAACTCGACCAGTAATTGCTGATAGTTTCTTCACTACACTGTGAGCAGTATTCAGACTGCGTTTCGGGGTGTGATTGTAAAGATGTTGTCAATACATGACCGTTTAAGCAAATTAAAGGTGTGTCGTAGCTACTCGTCTCATCTCTATACATTGCTCCAAAGACCATAACTATTCTCTTACCATTATCATGGAGTAGCGCCTACTTTTTTATTAGATAAGTACAAGCCAAGCTTGAATCTAATTAAAGCATAGAGTACGGCACAAAATTTAAGAGAATGTACGGCGGAAAACCGTAGTTGGCAAAAGTCCAGTTCTTTATCGTGAGTAATGTTATGCCAGCACTTATTGCGCCATTGCGAAATACGGCGTGATGTTCAGTTTCAGGCTTATTGAATCAAGTACAACTGGGTTATGATATTTCGGGTAAATGAAAAAGAAGGTTCAGACCTGCGTAATCCAACGCTGCCGAGCCTTCAATAATTATATTCTAGCAAAACTACCTAGTTAGTTCAATCACATTTTTGTTGTTTCTCAATTAAAACAAGTAGTTTCATACTTTTTGTGAGCTTAAACTGTCTATTTAATTCATTTCTAATTTTTGAGATGTGGATTTTAGACCGACGAGCGTCAAAAACGATATTCTTTGATTGCTTTAACCCAGTTTGTAGCTGGCGCTCTATATTATTCCTACCTTTACCCATTGGGCTTTTTAGCTCCCACTTAACACTATTTATGATAAAGTCGGGAGATTTGTAATTTGACCTTGGCACAAACTCTACGTCTGTATTGAAATAATTAGCTAATAGTTGAGCCGCGGTTATCTCGTAAAGAGCTGGCGAGGGTTTTAGCTCAATAGGGAGAATAACTTTATATTTTGTCATTTATAAATTATAGCTTAAATAAAAAGAAGGTTCTCCTTAGGTAATTAACCGTTCGGATTGCCTTCGTAGTAACTCGCAATTTTAATAGTTTTATTATTCCGCAAAGACAAATGAGTAATTTGCTAAACCCACTAACTAAAAGCCAAAGTAAAGCCTTCTTACCTAAAAGCAAGACTTAATATCCAAAAGGCACTAAATGATAGGCTTTTTAGAATAGCCTTAATCAAGTAAACTTATTAAAAAGTTAGCAAACTTTTAGGATAAACTTAAATAAAGCAAAAATGTTCAATAATCGGCTTTTGGAGCTAAATAATCACAATATAAAAGGTCAGTGGGTGGTTTATGTGATGAGTCGTGATCAAAGAGTAGAGGACAATCACGCTCTCTTAGCTAGTCAATCTCTTGCCCTAGCCAACAAACTGCCTATACTGGTTCTTTTTAACTTAAAAAAGCCAGTTGGCATAAGATCATATGAACATTATGCCTTTATGTTAAAAGGTCTTGAAGAAGTGGCTATTAAGCTTCAACAATTCAATATCGAATTTTCTATATTATTAGATAACGATTCTAGTCAGTTAATAGCTTATCTAAAAAACTTAAAAACGGCAGCCGTGATTTTCGACTTTTCTCCTTTAAATAAGCCTAGAGCATTAGCTAAGCTGGTAGCTAATCAGCTAAACTGCTATGTGGCTGTTGTTGATACTCATAATATTGTGCCTGCTTGGGTTGTATCTAACAAACAAGAATTTTCAGCCTATACTTTTCGCTTTAAAGTCCATCAATATCTGGCAGGCTATTTAACTGAAACCGATAAAATTAAAAAACATCAATTTACGAATTTAAAAAAAGCAAATTCTGCAACTTTTTCTCAGGCTTGGCAATTGATTGATTCAATCGAGCGTTGTGGCATTAATGTTGAAGCTAAGCCTGGTAGCCTGGCTGCCAAGAGACATTTAAAGAAATTTATTAATAAACTATTACCCAGCTACGCTAACTTAAGGAATGATATAACAGGCGATTATCAGAGTGGCTTAAGTCCTTATCTGCACTTCGGACAGCTAGCTAGTTTAAGAGTAGCCTTAGAAACACTAAAATCTGTTAAACAAACGCCACTATTAATTAAAGAACCAAGGATGGCTCATCCAGCTAATCCTGCTTCTGTTGAAGACGGTATGAACGTCTTATTCGAAGAAATGATTGTCAGAAAGGAACTAGCAGACAACTTTTGTTTTTTTAACCCAACATACTCATCTCTTAAAGGGGCACCAGATTGGGCTAAAAAGACCCTCAATAAGCATAAAAATGATCATAGAGAGCCTATTTACAATTTAGATGATTTAGATAAAGCCAAAACTACTGATCAGCCTTGGAATGCTGCCCAAAAACAACTCTTAAGTGTTGGTAAAATTCATGGCTATATGAGAATGTACTGGGCTAAAAAAATCTTAGAATGGACGAGTAATCCTGAGCAGGCAATTAAAATAGCTATTTATCTAAACGATAGATACTCGATTGACGGCGGTGATCCCAATGGCTACGTCGGTATTCTCTGGTCAATTGCCGGACTGCATGATCGCCCTTGGGCAGAAAGACCAATCTTTGGCCAGATTCGTTATATGAATCAAGCCGGACTAAAAAGCAAGTTTGATCTTAATAAATATCTCGAGCAATGGTTGTAAAATTATATAATTTTCTTAGAAAAATATTACATATAATGTAAAATAAGCTCTAAGTTACAAAAACAAACACATTAGCTTTTGTGACTGCTTAATTGTTTTTAAATTATGTCAAAAAATTATCTAATCAGTTTATCTAAAAACCCAAGAATAAAGTTTACAGCTAATTATCAAGGATTTTTTATAGAGTATTATTAAATGAATAGCCGACTACCTGCTAATGAGTCTAATTCACTGTTAAATAAGACGCTCCCTAATGCTTATTATAGAGATAGGTCTTTATCTTATTCGGCTTTAGGCCCAAAGACTAAACAATCTAAAATACGTTGGTTTAAAAAACACAAAATTATTTCTGGCTTTCTAGCGGTTATAGTGGTCGTTATTGCATTTGGTTCGTATTTTGGCATTCGGATAGTTAATGATTTAGATAAAGTCTTCCATGGTAACTTATTCAGCGATATAGGCTCTTTAGTCAGTACAACTCATTTAAAAGGCGAATCTAGCGGAAGAGTTAATATTTTACTGGCCGGCTATCAGGGTAAACAAAGTGATGAGGGGGCATTAACTGACTCGATTATGGTAGTTAGTATTAATACTAAAAAAGACACGGCTTTTATGTTTAGTATTCCTAGAGATCTGGCCGTCAAAATACCCGGTAATGGATATCAGAAAATCAATTACGCTAATACTGTTTCGAGCTTTAACCAGCCTGGCTATTTTCATGGCGGTATGGGGCAGTTACAACAAATTGTTGAGCAAGATTTTCATATCCCAATTGATTACTACGCGCTTATTGATTATCAGGCATTTGAAGATGCCGTTAATGCTGTTGGCGGTATCACTGTAGATATTAAGAGTCCTGATCCAAGAGGGCTCTATGATCCTAATGTCGATAAGGCTCATGGTGGTCCATTGCTACTACCTAACGGCCCTGTCCATTTAGATGGCTTGCAAGCCTTAGCCCTAGCCTTAGCCAGAGGTGATTCACCTTATGCATATGGATTCCCGCAGAGTGATATTAACAGGGAACAGCACCAACGACAGGAACTAGCGGCTCTAGAGAGTAAAGCCTTAAGCGCTGGAGTATTGTCTAATCCTTTCAGAATTGCCAATTTGTTTGATGCTTTAGGCAACAATGTCAAAACAGACTTAAACCTAGCTGACGCTAAAAGGTTAGCGCAAATTATGAAGAAAGTTAACTTTTCTAATATAAAGTCGTATGGTTTAACTTATGGTAGTGGTGGAAGTTCAGCCTTACTAACAACTCAATATTATCCATCAATTGGCGATTCATTAATTCCCAAAGCCGGCCTCAATAATTATAGTCAAATTCAAAGTTATTATCTGAAGATAGCCAGTCAAAACTAACAACATAAGCACAACTTAAACCAAAATAAGTGGTTAAAAATAGATTCTTGAGCAAATTATTAAGACCTTATTTATTTAATTGGCAGATACTAAAAATTATTTTAAATACTGCCTAGTTTGGTTATTTAGGTGACCAAATCCTGTAATTGCTGTTGATTAGTACTTAAGATGGGTGGAACAGTGTCGAGCTTAGCTTGAAGACTGACTACTATTGCTGACCCTGCGTTAGTTATCTAGATTAAAAAATAGGCTTTACAATAACAAAATTTGACGATCAGTTATATAATTTAACTTATAAACTTTAAACGAGGGGATAAGCCAATGAAAAAAAGCGTTTATTATAATATTAGATACGGTTTAGTAATCAAAAATCACTCTAAAATTAAAAGAGCTCTAAGCGCTACAGTAGCTAGTTTATTTATCAGTGGAATTTTTGTTACGCCTGTATTTGCTCTGTCAAATAATGGTAATGGCGTCATACGTACCACCGGAACAAGCGTTATGACAACTTTAGATGCTTGTGGTTACTTTTTTGGTTATCAAACGTCAAGTCAGACTCATGTCTTCACTGAACCCAACAAAACTGTCCATGACAACGAAAGGGGTGTTTGGGCTGGTGTATACAACAATAACGGATTGCTAGTCAACTCTTTAAGGATAGTGATCGGTAATTACGTCTTAAATACTTCAACTAGCAGTAACGGTGTTGTGACTGGCACAGAAGAGTTTCATTCCGCAATAGGCAATATAGCCCAACAATTTACTTATGGGCCAGGTGTTCCAGGCGGCTATATCGTTAACGTCGTCGCTACAGGCCAGCTTAGCTTTCTGACAAGTAACACCAACGGCCATTGTTACACCGGTCCATTTCCTAGACCGTAACCACTTGTAACACTTTGCTAATTGACAACTCGAGGGCTTAAGTTCACTTTGTTTTCTCGACAGTCAATTAATCAAGCACCGTCTATAAAAGCGCTAACTCCTAAAATTAACAAAGTATGACAGCTAGCTTATTGGTGGCTGAGTGCCCAACGGACACTGACTCGGGTTTATTATTTTGTCTTAGACTTCGATATACAGCCTATCCAATAGCCAGTAAGTCGCACGCCGTCTTTTTTCTGGATACCACTAGTTTAACGTGAGCTTGTCTGTTAGCTAGGTTTTTTAAGTCAACAATCCAACAGATCTATTGCTTGCCAGCAAGAGGGCGTAATATCTTCCAAAAGTAAATACGCCTATCGTCTGCTCTAAAAGTGTTTTTAAGTTTGGCAATTTTTATAAAAGATAATTAAAGTTACTTTGAGGGTGACACGTTAAAGGTTGCCTAAAAAATAAAAATTCATGACTCAGTCTACCGGTCTTGAAGCTTGTGGAGTCTAGCCGCAACGGCATAATGCATGAAGTATCTATCCAGGCTTTGTTGGGCATCGTAGTCTGCTACTTTATTACTGACAATTGTTAGGTATTGTTCCTTGGCGCGTAATACTTCCTTAAGCTTCGGTGAGTTATGACCATTCAAGTCGCGTACAGTAGCGTCAAAAAGATCAATTGCTCTGGCTATAGCTGCATCTCTATCGGTAGAGTTCTGGCTGTTAAATGATCTACCCACCTCGCTGTAAATGTTGGCCATTTGGTTAAAGATATCTAGTTTGCTCCATTTAGCTTGGTCAACAGTGTACATCAGATTATTACTTTCTGATTCACTAGGTTTTTAATTCTTTGACGAATTGTCTCATCTTCAACGTATCTCGACATGTTCTGCTGACGTGGCCTAATATTTATCATTGAGTCGAACTCGATGAACTCAGCTGTACCAAATTTGCTCGGATATAGATTAATTCCCCATAAATCGTTTTGCTTGGACCCAGCCTCTAAGAGTATCTGCTCTTCATCGGCATGCATTTCCGCATCAACCACCAAAGTGCCTTTCTGAATGTCAACTACTGCTTTAACCAAGTTGCCATACATGGCTTCGGCCATTTTATTCAGTTCTTTTACGGATATACGCTCATTGACTTGTTTCATTGATTAATATTGTAAAGGCTATGAAAATTATACTCAAACTAAACTTGATTAGGGGGAGTGCTTACTGGATTCTATGTAAAAAATATGCTCCTAACGCCTACTATTTTTATCTTACGACTAGAATATTATGATGCTGTTGTAGCTATTTCTAGGGAGTTAGAACTAGCTAGCAAGTATCTTGGCTACTCTTTTGTTTTTACGTAGAGTGACCAAGAACTCAACCAGTACAAAAAAACCATCCCGTAATTGCCTATCAAAGGATATTAAATTAAAACTATTCTAGTCACAGCTAAACACCGGTTTGAATGCACTGTTATCAACTCAGTAGGTATCGAGACCGCAGAGGACGTTAAACAAGCTGGTGGCTTCCGTTGGCAGATCAAATTTGAGAGTTAAAAAACTAACCGGTGTAAGTAAATGTCAATGAAAGGCACGAAAACAGCGGAATCATATAGACATAGCCTTTGTTGCTTGACCTCAATTACATCAATTAACTAAAAAAGTGTAGATTACCAGTACGAGGTTAAACATACCACCTTACTTGAATACCAGAAACAACCCTAGAGAAACCCTGCTTTAAAAGTTTGAGTTAAGTTGTTTTGACTTAAGTCGAGTAAGACCCGGCTGTCTTTAATATCTAGTAGTAGGCCTAATATCTCGGCTTTAGTCATCAGTCTATCTTCATACCCACTTAAGATACTGTTTTATCTCCTCATCACTAAACTTACATATTTGACCGATAATCATCGATAATTAAAATAAGCGAAGACTAGCAGATTAACTTTTTAAAAGCTCGACTTTTAACTTTAGGCTAACATCATCGACAGGGCACTTGACATGTCTTTAGCTCTTGTTACACTTAAAATCAGTACGTATATAAATATTTTAATAACTTATTAATTTATATTTTATTATTTAGTTCGAGGCTTAAGGAGAATCTGGCCATGCTCAGAGTAAACGTAAAAAACCGATTAACACCTAAAAAAAACTTTTCAAATTTCATATCATCAACTTCTAAAATACTTATTGCCACGCTAATGGTTTGCATAGTTGGCTTACCCAGTGTAGTTAGCGCCTTGAGTAACCCAGTAGTCCAACAAACTGATCTATTTGGCGATCAATATGGTCAACTCGGTTATGCTGTGGCTGTCTCAGGGAACACTGCTGTTGCCGGAGACGCTCAAGAAACTCAGCCGGTTGTTAATACCAGTGGTGGTCTTGCTCGAGGAGCAGTGTTTGTATACACCAAAAGCTCTAATCAGTGGCAAAACGTCGCCACAATATCTCCCCCCGGAACGGTAAATGTATTTGGGGCATATGGCTTTGGAGAGGAAGTTGCAATCTCGGGCAACACCATTATTGCGGCATCTAATAGTTCAGAGTCTATATCAGGCGGGAGTATTAACGATAATGGTCCAAGTGGTGTTTATGTTTACACTGGTAGCGGAAGTAATTGGACTTATCAGACTCAGCTAACAACTAGCGACGGAGGAATCTTGGGTGGACAAGGTGCTATCGCAATTTCCGGTAACACAATCGCCGCTTCTAGTAGCTCCAATACTTATATTTTTTCTCTAGTTTCAGGTAACTGGGTGCAAACTGCTGAACTTAGCGGAATATCAGGTAATCTGGCTTTATCCGGCAATACATTAGTAGTCAGTAGCTCAAGTAGCGAACAAGCTATTGTATATACCAATAATGCCAATACATGGAGCCAAAGTGCAATTTTAACTGCTAATAATAGTGCTTCAAATATTGACTGTGGTGACCCTAGTAGCTTATTTGGCAGTTCAGTAGCCATAGACGGTAGCACTATTGTAATTGGCGCACCTGAGCAAGCAAGTAGCAACGGTGTTATAGGGGCTGCTTATGTTTTTAGCGAACCATCTGGTGGCTGGCAAAGTGAAACCCAAACAGCTGAGTTGCTACCAACCATTAATCAGGCTAACGGAGCTTGTACTGCTCCGCTTTTTGGAAGCACAGTTGCAATTTCCGGTGAAGAGATAGATGTTGGCGCACCAGATACCACCGTAACACAAACAGAGCAAGGGGTTATCAATGACTATATTGCTCAGTCTGCCAACTGGCAAAACCCAATTGAGACAACCTTGACGCTAACTAGCCCTAATGAATTCGATCATCTAGGAACATCTGTTAGCGTATCAGATGGTAATGTTGTCGGAGGGGCTACTGCCGGAGCTACAATTTTTGATCAGTATGGTGCAATTGGAATATTTAATGTTGCCTTTAGCCCAACTGCGTCGATAGCGTCGCCGGCTAATAACCAGACCTATATGGTCGGACAAGTTGTGCCGACGACATTCTCATGCTCTGAAGGTCTCAATGGCCCAGGTCTAGTTTCTTGTGATGACTCCAATGGTGTCGATACAGCAACCGGTGGTAGCGGCACTCTTAAT
>JAJZHX010000004.1 GCA_021804315.1 bacterium | reverse complement strand
GCTGACAACCGACGCAGATAAGTTTAGTTACATTTAGTTCAAAAGCTCTTTTTAAAACCTTATCAAGCGTGAGGAATTTATCTTTATGCCAGAGTAGGCGAGTATTAGCTTCACCCTTATTAGCGCCAATTGATTGAATATGACAATGAGTATCAACAAGTTGCATAAATTTAACTCTTTTAGTTGATAGCTCTTTTAGGGAAAAGGGTGGTTTTAGGTGGAACTAGCTTAGGCTGGCTTAATAGATCATTCATGGTTTGACAGGTATCAGGCAAGAAAGGTTCTAGTAAATCAGCAATTAAAAAGAGAGTTCCGACCATATGAGATAAGACGTCTTTTAGATGTTCTTGTTCTTCAGGATTAGTTAGTGACCATGGTTTTTCTTCATCAATGAACTGATTAAGACCTCTTACATGACTCCAGACTTCATCAAGTGCACGGTCAAATCGACAGTTATCTAGTGCTTCAAGGTAGCGAGTAATATCGTGATCAGCTTTATTTTTAACTACTAATTTACCGTCAGCATATTTTTCAACCATAGTAAGAGTCCGTTGCAAAGCATTACCCAATTCATTGGCTAATTCGTTATTATAGGCATCAGCTATTCTCTGCCAGCTAAAATCACCATCATCATAACTTGGTATGTATTTTAAAAAGTAGTAACGAAAGCCATCAACACCAAAGCGGTCAACGATGTCTTTAGGATGGATCACATTACCAATACTTTTACTGATCTTTTGCTCGTCAATCGTAATAAAACCATGAACGTAAAGCTTGTTTGGTAGAGGTTCATTAAGGCTCATTAAGATAGCCGGCCAAATGGCTGCATGAAACCTAAGTATATCTTTGCCTATCACCTGAACATTAGCTGGCCAGAAGTTTTTAAAGTCATCATTCTCAGGATAGCCGAGGACCGTAATGTAATTAAGCAGAGCATCAAACCAAACATACATGACCTGGGTACTATCTCCTGGCACTGGAATACCCCAGCTAATCTTAGTCTTTGGCCTGGATATACTTAAATCTTCTAGTCCTTCGTTAATGACGTTTAATATTTCATGTTTTTTAGATTCTGGTACTATTGTAAATTTATCGCTTAAAATAGCTTGCTTAATTTGATCCTCATAAGCCGACAGTTTAAAGAAGTAATTTTCTTCTTCAATTTTCTCAAAAGCTTTATTATGGTTTGGACAAACTCCTCCTAGATTTTTGACTTCCGTTTCCGTAAAGAAGGCTTCATCGCCCGTACAATACCAACCAATATAACTACTTTTATAGATATCTTTTTTTAGTTTTTGCCAGATTAGCTTAACTCTTTGTTCATGGCCTTTATCGGTAGTTCTAATAAACCGGTTATTAGAAATGTTAAGTAGCTCAGATAATTCTCTAAAGCGCGTGCTTACTGTATCAGCGAACTCTTTGGGCGACACATTTAATTCTTTGGCTTTTTCTTCTATCTTACCGCCGTGCTCATCAGTACCAGTTGAAAAAATAACCTCATAACCTTGTTTTTTAGCTTGTCGAGCTAGAACATCGGCAATAACTAACTCCATAGCAAAGCCAATATGGGGATCGCCATTAACATAGGGAATAGATGTGGTTACATAATATCGATTCATTACCTTAAAATAGCTTAGCGAACTATTAGCTTAATCTCAACTTTATTCTAGTCGATCAACATAATCTTGGCAGAATCTCTCAAAAATTGAGTTAGTCCAGCCAAAACCGGTTTGTGAAGGATATAGACCTTTAGTAGGTGGTTTACTAGGATCGACCACATTATATTTTTCAAGAAATAATTGTTGGTTATTAAACCATAGTAAATTGGTTTTCAACCATTTAATAGCAATCCGCCGGGCATCTTTATGATGAGAGTAACGTTCTAGACCTTTGATAACCATAAAATGCAGTGGAGCCCAACCATTAGGATAGGCCCACTGGGTTGGTACTGAACCTATCACAAATTGTTTAATCGGCAATGAGTCAGTAGTCGATAAGCCTCCTTTATGTTCAAACCGTTTTAAGGATTTAACTAAAACTTCGGCCCTTTTATCGTCAACCATACCTGCCCATAGCGGAAAGTAACTGGCTAGACTGGCGATATCGCCTCGCTTTTGTTTAACAAAGTTATAGTCAAAGTAAAGGCCTCTTAATTTGTCCCACATTAGCTCATCCATTGTCTGGCGTCTAATTTTAGCCTGATCTTCCCAGTAGGCAGCTTTTCTATCGTCACCAAGTATAGTAGCTGTTTTTGCAAAATCGGTTTCGTATTTGTAAAGCAAGGCATTAAGATCAACCGGTAAAAAGTTAAGCGCCCGGCGATCAAAACGTGGGGTCATATCCCATCCACTTTCAGCTTCAGCGAGATCATGAAGATAATTGATGTCATAGTAACGGCTAAGGCCTCGGTAAACCAGTCTTTCATTAGGTTTTTTAACACCAAGCCAGACTGTTTTATATTCAGCTTCGGCAATTGACATTTTGTCTTTTAGCCATTGGTTGTCTTTTTTATAGGTGTTATAGACATCAAAAATAAAGCTGGTTAATAAAGGTGGCTGACTGCGTCCAGTTAGATAAGTTCTCGAAGCATTAGGAATAATTTTAAATCTATTAAATAAAGCTATCAGGTTGTCTAAGATACCGCTTACTAATGCTTCGTGTTCAGCATCAAGCATGCCCTGAACCATAAAATAACTATCCCAGTAATAAAGCTCATTGTAGTCAAAACCTGTCTTAGCTTTATATGATGGTACAAGATAGGGGTTTGGCAGACCTAACAAGCTTTCATCATCTTTAGGGTGAAACCTTTCGGTTTTTTGCCAATATTCCTTGACGTAATTTCTAGCTAGCTTAACATTTTCATCTGTTAACTCAATATCTACTCTAAAAGATAAGGGGTTAAGTTTTCTAGCTAAAGCTCTGGTTTTATGAAATTTTGGCATACCTAAAATAACACTAGAACCTTTGATAATCCTAAGTCAATGTTTTTATATAATATTTGGTTAAACTTTAGCGATCTTCTCTTGGCTTAGCTTCATTGACTACAATGCTACGACCATCTAATTCTTTGCCGTTTAGCGTGTCAATGGCTTTTTTGGCTTCTTCGTCGCTTGACATCTCAACAAAACCAAAACCTTTACTTCTACCGCTATCGCGGTCTTTGATGACATTAGCTGATACGACTGTACCTGCACTGGCGAAAAAATCTCTTAGACTATCGTCAGTTGTGGCCCAAGCGAGTGAACCGATAAATAATTTAGTTGCCATGTTACTTTACTTCTCCTTTATGGCTAAAAAGAGGTAACCTGGCGATCCAGTTTAGCTGCTCCTCTCTTATGTTCTTATTAACCTAGAATCCTTATTGGCAGCTCTTCTAGCTAGCGATAAGTTTAACAGACATAGTCCACTTAACACAAGTGTTTTATTATATTATATGTTTAAGGTGTCTATCAAAGAGCATGAACTTGCTCAGGACAAAATTTAAAACTGGATTTCCGTAGGCGTAGGCTACTATCAACCTAACGCTCTATTATCCTATAAGAAATCAAGTCACGGATTGCCTAGACAATAGACAAAAACACTTTAGCTCTAACTATTACAAATAGGCCATAAAGAACGCTTACGGTGCCAACAATTGATATTAACAGGCGGAATATCTTCAATTAGGATAAAAAGTTGGCACCCCACTTATTAGCCCTATTTAGTCTTTTGAGCCAAATATAAAAGACCTCTCGTTTAGCGAAAAGTCTCTCATGGTGGAGCTGGCGGAGTACTGCCCTCCGCGTCCGTTAGTTTATCTAAATGTCAGTCTTGTTTTACAGGTATAGTTTATTTTTAATCTTTGGTAAATAAGCTTGAAATAAACAAAAGTCTTTACTTACCGCCATCCTAAAAGCTTACTAACTAAGCCAGGATAAACTTGGTTAGGCATCCAGAATATATGAAGTGCTTCCTAACTATCTGGCGTCATTATTGGCACTGTTTAACAAAAAGGTTAAACTGTTGCGAAAGCAAAACTTGGTGTAAAAAGATTAGCCAAGGTTTGTTTTACGCTTTTAAATGCGTTTGCATTTATAAGTTTTGCCTATAACGCTGGCAAGCGACCTGAAGAATCTAACTGATAAAGTCCAACGTCGAGCTTGAATTCAGCCCCATGAATGGTATTATATCTGTTTTAGAGGCTTTTGTCCATTTGATTTATATGTAACTTTATATTATTATTAAGTATATGAATATTGGTAAAACTACTTACGAGACTATAAGCGAACAAGTGCCGGAAGATAAAAAACCAACTGTTAAGTTATTTCTTGGCAGGATAGTTGGTTTGAGCTTATTAGAAAACGGTATATTAGCCTTTGAAACCTTTTCCTCACCAGGGGCAGATAAACCTATTTATATTACAGCACTAGCCTTAAGTACGTTAGTCTCTTTCGTGTCTCTAGAAGGTTTAATGTATGCTAATCACTTACCTGACGTTAATCAAGAAGATTAAAGACCTAACTAGTTTAAACTATCAGAGATTTATTGAATGATTACAGGCTCCGGCTCTATTCCCTGCACAAATCTGATCATGAAGTAACTCTAAGCTTTGGCTTAGTTTAGCCGTCTTACTTTCTCCTATGGCTTCAAAATCTTTAGTAAAGCCTTGTTTTAGTACTTGATTAGCCGCTTCGGTCACTTGCATACCCATTGGTGTCGGCACACTGATGTGCCGTCTTTTGTTAGTATGATCAATTTTAGAAGTTAATAAGCCTTTATTTTTAAGTAATTTGATCTGACGACTAATGCTAGCTTCAGTTTGTCCGAGATTACTGGCTATAACACTTTGCTGGATTCTCGGATTCCATTCTAGGGCCATCAATATCCTATATTGGCTAAAACCAATACCAAGTTGTTCTTTTAATAATTGATCGCTTTGTTTAGTAAGCACTGAAGCTAAATGATGAATTAAATAAGTTAAATTATTAGTTTTAGTCATCTATTTCTAGTCTATTAGCAATCCTTAACTTGTCAAGTGTTTTTATCTACAAACGGTTTTAAACTCTCATATAATCTTGTCCAGTCTTCTAATGATAAAACCTGAGCTCTTAAGCTATGCTCTATTCCGGCTTGTTGACAGGCTTTAATAACTAACTCTTTATCGATTCTTAGTCCTGAACTTAAACTATTAAGAAGAGTCTTTCTTTTTTGAGCAAAGCCAATTTTGACAATCCTAAAAAGCGCTGAATAGTCTAAATCAAACATTGCCTGATGCCGTCTATTTAAAACTACAACTCTTGAGTCAACTTTTGGTACAGGATCAAAATAACTAGCTGGCATAATTTTACCTAGCGATACTTGCCAATAGATTTGAGCGGTAAAAGCTAAAACCGACATATCACCAGGACTTGCTGCTAGTTTGTCTGCGACCTCTTTTTGTAGCAGTAAAACCGCCAAATCTGGTGGATTAGTCGTTTCACTAATTAAGCGAATAAACTGACCACTTAAATAATAAGGCAGGTTAGCAACTATTTTATAAGGATGTGGTGACTGATTTAGGTCAAACTTTAAGATGTCTTGATTAATTAGCTTAAGTTTATTTAATTTTTGACTGGTTAGATACTTTGTTAATCTTTGGTCAATTTCAATAGCTATAACTTGTCCTGCCTTATTAATTAACTGCTTGGTTAGTAGCCCTAGTCCAGGACCAACTTCTAAAACAGTCTCGCTGGAGTTTAAATTAGCTAAAGCAGTAATATATTCTAGACTAGCCTCATCTCTTAACCAGTGCTGTCCTAAACTTTTTTTGGGTAGATTGTTATCCATAAACTTAATTTAGTTAGTTGGCGGAAAAGCTGAGATACCAGTCCTGTAATAACAGCCGGGGTTTTGAGTCGCTAAACCACCTGAAGATAAGTTAGTATTAAGCACAATCATCATGTCCTGTTCGGCTGGGGTTGCCTGACTTGGTAGAATACCAACAAGATTATTATTACCAGTTAAGCTGGCAACTCTATTCCATTCACTTGGCAAGAACTGATAGGCACCATAAAAACCATTGCCCGTATCCTCCTGATAATTACCGCCTGATTCACAGGATCTAAGTGCATATAACCATTGCGATAAAGAGCTAGCAACCGGAGCCGTACCAAGAGCTACGATTTCTGGAACTGGTGTCACGACTTCAACTGCTTGGATTTGCGTTTTGGCACCAGTTTTCGGGTTAACTTCATAGGTGATTAATAGTTGGCCAGGGGAGCCTGCTTGTGTTACGGCACTAGTACCAGTAGATAAGCTGGCGTCATTAATGTAGTTAATTGGCTCGGCTATTGTTTGAGTTGAGGTAGTAACAATTGTTCCTTTATGAAGAATAAAGATGTTTTCACCGGCAGATATTGGACTATTTAGACTCGGCTGAACAGTGTCACCTGGCTGAAGAATAACGTGCTTTTCTTGTAACATTTCAGCCACTGTATTCGAGTGCGTACGCGTTGGTACGGTATGCCCATACAAGATTAGATTAATCGGTACAGATTGTTTAATGTTAACAACCTGACCGATTGCATAATTATTTAGAAAGCTATTGGCTGGTGAAGAAGTGACTAAATCTTCTGGATAAAGATTTATACCAGCTTGTTCGGCAATCGCTCTAGGGGTTTTGGCTGCACTAAAAGTAAATGTTTTTTGATTACCTTCAACTATTTCAACCGGTAAGGCTTTATAGATATTGATTCGGAATTTGTCTTGGTTAATATGGGCATTAAGACTAGGCTCAACAATATCTCCTTGACCTAGCTTAATATTAAGTTTATTTAAAAGTGCTCCGACTGTTGGCTCAATACTTGGTACATCCTCAGATTGTCCATTCTCGGTAATAATAACAATGTACGGTTCAACTTTTGGATTTTGTTGCTTGTTAAAGATATAAAAGCCAATGCCTGTTAAGATTAACAGCAAACTTATAGTCATGACAGGGACAGCGTATGGATGACGACTAGCTCTCTTAGCCCTTTTGATTCTTTTGGGGAGTAATCGTTTAAAACGATAAAACTTGTAATTCCACTTCAGGAAACGTTTGTGCATATTACTAAAGTATCTATTGTAACAAAAACTAAGTTTATCCTAAAAAATTAACTTGTTTAGATCTTATCGATTGGCGCAAAACTTAGATCTATTTTTCGCTGTCCCTTCCCTTTAAAGTCAATCATTGCCATGTCGCCTTCTATGTCAGTTATGATGCCATCGCCAAAGATTTTATGATGAACTTTATCGCCTAAAGATAAATCCGGTTGGTAGTAAACTTCTGGCTCAGCTGGCATGGCATAATTATTGGAGCTTATAACTTTAGAAACTTCTTTAGCCTGCTCTAAATCGCTTAAGAACCGGCTAGGCGAGTTGGTTTGTAGGCCACCATAAAGCATCCTGGAATTAGCATAAAGAAGATAAAGTTCTTCTTTAGCTCTGGTAATACCAACGTAACACAGCCGTCTTTCTTCTTCTAGCTCTTGATTATCGTAGAGACTACGAGAGTGGGGCAGAATGGTTTCTTCTAGCCCAGGAATGAAAACCACCGGGAACTCTAGACCCTTGGCTGAATGAAGAGTCATAAGTGTTACGACATTATCCTTTTGAGTTGGTTCATCTATATCACTAATTAGCGATACTTCTTCTAAGAAATCGCTCAAATTTAGTCCGTTGTACTGACTAGCTAGGCTGAGCATCTCTTTAACATTTTCTATTCGTGATTCTCCCTGAGGCGTACCATCATCTAAATAATTAAAGTAGTCGATTTTTTTAATTAATGATTCGATTAAACCGCTAACACTAGCTTCGCTGGCCAGTTGATGAAAAGTAATGACTAAATTATATAAATCACTGAGAGCTTTAACGGCTTTTGGACTAAGGCCATAAGAAGAGCTAACGGCTTCAAGTGATTGACTAAGACTATAGTTATTAGTTTCTTGAAAATTAAAAAAATTAATCAGCGATTTGTTGCCGATACCTCTTAAAGGTACATTAACAATTCTTCTAAAACTAACTTGATCATCCATCTGATAAATTAATCTTAGATAGGCAAGAATGTCCTTAATTTCTTTACGATCATAGAACCGAACTCCGCCAATTACTCGGTAGGGAACGTTATATCTTATGAGCGATTCCTCTATTATGCGACTCTGGGCATTTGTTCGATAAAGTACCGCAAAGTCCTGATATTGCCGGTAATTATTAACCTCTCTTTTTAGGGTTCTAACTATCGACTCAGCTTCATCTCTCTCTGAGAGACAATTAAGTATTTGCACTGGTAAACCATTACCTTTATCAGTCCACAGGTTTTTATCTGAACGTTTAGAGTTATGGTTGATTAGCGAGTTAGCGGCCAAGAGAATATGCCCACTAGAGCGGTAATTTTGTTCTAGCTTAATGATGGTGGCATGCTTAAAATCTGCTTCAAAATTAAGAATATTCCTAAAATCTGCACCTCGCCAACCATAGATGCTCTGAGCATCATCACCACAAACAGCAATATTATTAAACTTTGGATTAATAAGTAATTTAACTAATTTATACTGAGCAGTATTAGTATCTTGGTACTCATCAATAATGACGTACCGAAACTGCTCTTGCCATTTTTGTCGAACATTAAGATTATTCTCTAGTAGTCTAACTGTTTTGTTAATAAGATCGTCAAAATCTAAGGCTTTATTATTTCTCAGTAAATCTTCATATAAAGGGTAGATTTTAGCAGCTTTAGCTTCACTAGGTGAGTTAACTAGACTTTGGTAGTCAGCTGGACTTAACATTTCATTTTTAGCGCTACCGATTAAATTAGCCATCATTTTAGCTGGAAAAGCTTTTTGATCAATATATAAGCGTTTCATAATTTGTTTCACACTTGCTAATCGGTCACCTTCATCAAAAATAACAAAATTTTTAGGTATTTGAAGGTAATCAGCATCAACCCTCAGTAGCCTAACGCAAATGCCATGAAAAGTACCCATGTAGGGCATAAAGTTTCTGTTACTGGCATTATGTCCTAAGAGAGTAGCTATTCGATTACGCATTTCTTGAGCAGCCTTATTAGTAAAAGTAACTGCTAGAATTTGATCTGGTTGAGCTTTTTTAGTCATCAGCAGGTAAGCAATTCGATGCGTAAGAGTTTTAGTCTTACCGCTACCAGCTCCAGCAAGAATCAGTAGAGGCCCTTCGCTAGTTTCAACCGCCTTGATTTGCTCCGGATTCAATCCTGATAAAATTATGTCATTCACCAACTTATTTTAGCAGGCTTTGTTAAATTTTTACTTTAGTGGTAGCGTCAATAATTTGACTGAATTGTTTATAGTTCAGGCTGGCTGCCCCAGGCAGTAAACCATCAACCCCCTCTAAAGACAGTATGTCACTAACAAATTCTGCTTCGACACTAGCTCCATAAATGACTGTTTGATCTTTAGAAACACTATAACCATAAAGTTCGCTTAAGATCTGTCTTATCCAGTCAATAGCCAGCTTAATATCACTGGGTTTGGCTGGTTTAGAACCGCCAAAAGTAGATATCGCCCAAACTGGTTCATAAGCAATAACTACCTGATTAACTTCTTCTTTAGTTAAATTAGCCAGAGCAGTCGTCACCTGATCATGTAAGACTCTTTTAGTTTCATTGTCTTGCTTTTCTTGAGAAGTTTCTCCAACACAGAGAATTGGTTTAATATTATTTCTGACAGCTGCCGCCACCTTATCTCGGATCATTTCCAGGCTTTCATTAAAGTAGATTCGTCTTTCGCTATGGCCAATTAAGCAATAGTCGACAAGGTTTCTAAGCATAGAAAAACTGACTTCTCCTGTATATGCACCCTCGTCAACAAAGTAGGCATTTTGGGCAGCTAGTTTAAACTTGCGTTTATCGATCTCTCTGACGATGGGTTGCAGAACCAAAAAATTAGGTGCTAAAACTACTTCTACATTTCGGTTAATCTTAATATGATCATCAAGCCTTTTAACTAGAATAGACGCCTCATGGACATTCAGGTTCATTTTCCAGTTACCGACAATTAAAAACTTTTTCATATATTTAATAATCTTATTTTACTACTTTTTATCCTCTAATGCTTCTACACCGGGCAGTTTATGACCACTCATTAGCTCTAGACTGGCACCACCGCCAGTTGATACATGGTTAAAACTTTGATTTAAGCCTCGAGACTCAACATAACCTACCGTATCCCCACCACCAACTAAACTAAACGGCTTGCGACCAAACTGGCCAATCATCGCTTCTATAACTGTTTCGCTGGCATGAGCAAAAGGACCAATAGGACCTTTAGAGGCTTTAACCTCTGTAACACCCAAAGTGCCATTCCAAACAACTGTTGCACTGGAGTTGATTGCCCCGGCTATAAAAGCTGAACTAAAAGGACCGATGTCTAGAATTTTTTCATGATCATCAAGTTCAACCGCTAACTTAGGTACTGCTTTAGGATAATAAATAATATCTGAGACACTATTGCTGGCAAAATCAACAATTCTAGTTTGCGACAAAGAATCTATTTGCTTAGCCACAACCACATCTTTTGGAATAAAAAAACTAAAGGCTCTTCTTTTAGATTCTTTTTCGGCTGATTTAATGATTTCTTGAGCAATGTTTAATTCTGATGGGTCATATAAGCTATCCTTAATATCCACGCCTTCAGCTCGTATAAACGGGTTTGCCAGGGCCCCGCCAATTTCTAGAAAGTCAGCAATGTAAATAAAGCGTTTTAGGATTTCAATCTTATCGCTAACTTTAGCTCCACCAACTATAGCTACTAAAGGTCTCTGTGGTTTAACCATAATATTAGTTATAGTGTCGACTTCCCTTTCAAGTAACAGCCCAGCAACACTTGGTAGAAAATGTGTCACGCCTTCGGTAGATGCATGCGCTCGATGAACAACCCCAAAACCATCTTCCACGAAAATATCTTTATAGCTTGCTAAAGCTTTAGCAAAACTGGATTCATTTTGTTCTTCTTCTTTATGAAAACGTAGATTTTCCAGTAATAATATTTCACCGGTATTTAAGGCTTGGGTTTTTTGTTCGGCTTCTTCACCTATACAATCTTGGGCAAAAGCTATTGGTTTTTTTAGTAGTTTAGCGAGTTCAGTTTGCACAGGCTTTAAGCTGAAATCCGGATTGACTTGTCCATCAGGACGACCTAAGTGTGAACAAATAACTATTTTAGCCTGATGATCAATCAGGTAATTTAGGGTATCTAAGCTTTGAATAATACGATAATTATCGGTTATTTTACTATCTTTAACTGGAACATTGTAATCAGTTCTAATTAGAACAGTTTTATTTTTTAGACCGACATCTTTGATAGTTTTTTTACTAAACACAGTTTTTTATTTACCCCACTCTTTCTTGAACAATAGACTTATTTTAGCATAAATTAGTTAATCAATTGTTGATTCTTTTAACTAAAGTTACCCTATAAACTAAAGTAGCAATTAAACTTGAAGCTAGAAAGACTAAAACGATATCACCAGGACCAGTATTGCTTAGGCTAGTTTGCTGATTACTGGCAGTTTTAGATTGTTTATTTACTACAGTTGGTTCACTTGGTCTATGAGTAGATGTTGTATGCTGTTCAGTAGATAAAGTTGTCTTTTTAGTGGTCTGATTAGGCTTTATTAAGATAATAACGATTAGGGCTATAACCAGCAGAATAACTATCGCGTATGTTATAGCTAGTAATTGTCGGCGTTTAACCATAAGATATCTCCCTGATTAATCTATTCTTACTGTAGCATAAACAAATACCAGGGCAATAACTTATACTCTTAAAATCTAGCTAATTAAAGCTTCAAGTTTTGGTTTATCAAAACCTATTACAGACTCTACCTGGCCACTTTCGTCTTCAATAGTAGTAAAAGGTACGCCCATTTGGCCACTTAAACTAACCATCATTTGAGCAGCAAACGGATTTTTATCGACGTTGTAATTTGCGTATTTAATGCCTTTTTCATCCAGCCACTGCTTGAGCATATTACAATATGCACAGGTTTTAGTGCTGTAAACGGTTATTTTTTTATTCATTATTGCCTCCTTTTTGACAATTATTACAAATACCACTTATCGTTAACCTGCCAGAAACTTGGCAATCTTTAATTAAAGTGTTGAGTATCAACTTAAGCTGATCCTTAATCTCTACATCTTTTAATAAACCGCAGGCACTACACATAAAGTGATCATGCGGTTTAAGATTAGCGTCGTAGCGGGTTGATCCGTCAATTGCAAGGGGCGCAAAGGCTATTTTATGTCTTAGGGCCAGACGCTGAGTTGCTCGATGAACAGTTGTAATACTAAGACTAGGATAGAGTTTTCTTAGATCAAGTAGTAATTCTAAATTAGTAGCATGATGAAGATTTTTTAATGTTTCTTCAATGGCTAAGCAATATTTAGTTTGCCTTTGATTTATTATTTGACTACTGCTCATAAAAAGCATTATACTCTTATTGTAAATAATTTACAATAAGGAGAGTATGCTTTGGATCGTATTTTTATAGATGTTAGAGAGAAATTTGAATATAAAAGGGGTCATGTTCAGGGAGCGCTTAATTTACCACCTGCAAAATTACTTAAAGGTGCCTATGAACTAGAGGAAATTCCTTATGACACAGAGCTAGTGGTTTACTGTCGTACTGGGCATAGATCTAATATGGCAATAAGTATTTTATCTAGATTAGGCTATAAAAACCTAGTTAATGGCATTAACAAGGAACAAGTCGAAGCTCGTTATTTTTAAATCTTAAGGCTACAATGTAGTTATAAAAAGACCAAAATAGCATGGATTTAGACTTAAATAAGCTAATTAAACAATATCGTTTAATTTCTAGTCAGATCAGTCAGAGTAATCTTTTAGAAGTACTAAAACAATTAAAGAACGCTCTGGATAATAACCTTGAGGGAGCAGTCGTTGAACTAGGATGTTACGAAGGCACAACCAGCTTGTTCATTGAACGTGTTTTAGAAGGACTTGATCCAATTAGAGAGTTCCATGTCTATGATTCTTTTTTAGGTTTGCCTGCCAAAACCAAGGAAGATCAGAGCCCAATCGGCGAATTATTTAAAGAGGGCGAACTAAAAGTTTCCAAAACTGAGTTAATTAAACAATTCAAAAAAGCTGGCTTAAGAGTACCTAAGATTCATAAAGCTTGGTTTAGCGATTTAACAGCAAAGGACATGCCTAAAAATATAGCTTTTGCTTTTTTAGACAGCGATTTTTATAACTCTATATTAACAAGTTTAAAGTTAACGTGGCCGAGGCTTAATCAAGGTGGCATTATTTGTGTTGATGACTATAAACGTGAAGCCCTGCCTGGTGTTAATAAAGCCATTGAAGATTATTTTTATAATATACAAGTCATTAAACAAGTTAATAATCTTGCTATTATTGTTAAACATTAGCCTCGATTACAATCTACTTACTACATTTTAGATAACTTTTCTTTGAAATATTCGAATAAATGGCTTAGGTTCTAAGTCTAACATAGTGCTAGGTATGGTAATTGTAACTAGTTAGTGGGCTATTTATTGCCACCAGTTAGTTTTTTTATTTCACTTGTTATTTTTTAGTCACTATAATGAACCTATGCTTGGAAAAAATAAGATAGTATTTATTATAGCTTCTGTAATTGTCTTGTTATTGGTCGCTGTAGGTGTAATTATTAAAGTTAAACACCATCAGTTACCAACCAACTATCGGCATGAATCAACTAAGACCATTGCAGTAAAACAACCAACGGCTAAGACTAATACTACGTCATCATCGTCGTCTATTAGCTACATTTACCTTATAGTTGACGAGAATCAGCCTTATAGTAATATTGTTAATAATCCAGCAGCGCCTTACCTAAATAGCTTAATTAATAAATATGCTTTAGCAACTAATTATTATGCCGTTGCTCATCCTAGTTTACCTAATTACCTAGCCTTAACTAGTGGTTCAACTGATGGTATCACTACTGACTGTAATCCGCCAAGTGCTGGCTGTATTGTCAACGTACCTAACATTGCCAGTGAGATACAAGCCTCTGGTCGAACCTGG
>JAJZHX010000098.1 GCA_021804315.1 bacterium | reverse complement strand
CTTGCTACTTCTTAAGATATGACCTTATGAGGAATTTCGCAAATAAATATTATTAAAAATAAAATTAAATTTAACGAAAAGGTATGGTTATATAACTACCAATAACATAGCCATAACTTGAAGCCACGAAGGTTAATACAGCTAAAGAACCTAGATTTTTTGCTAATTTTTGCCACTTAGGCACTAACTCTTGTCGCAAAATTTCTTCAGCTACAGCCGGCACATCTACAAATTCACCAGTAAACCGATCAAAAACCGGATGTAAGGGGACACTGTCATGTTCAGCCAGAGCAGCCCGATGATCTTCCATAGGATCTTCATTATTAATCATAAACAGAATTTAAGTCTAAAAGTTATAAAATTACAAGTATTTTAGAAAATCTAACCTATTGTCATAAACAAAAGGCTTAAATAAATTATATAAATATATAAATTAATTAAATATTAACTTAAATATCTTATAGCATATGCTTTACTTTTTTTGTACTATCTTATATGATATGAATAATGGTAAATGTTGAAGAAATTAATAGACCTACTAGTTCCTACGAAGAGCTTGAGTTAGTGCTTAATCAGAGCATATACCCTATTGACAATCCTTTAATAGACTATATGGCCAGTGAATTTACAGCTCAACCTAATTCCATAGCCCTGAAAATAAGCAAAATTATACCTTCAGATGAAGCTTTAGCTACAATAAATAATATATTTAATAACTTAACTTTTAGTTCAGCTATTTTACCAAGATTAGAATTTATTAATGCCCATGGCTGGCTAGTTGAAGACAAAGTAGTTCATGGAAGACAAAGAGATCCCTTTAAACCAATCAGTAAAGTTGCCGATCTTGAGCCTACTTGCCAATCGATTCGCTGGCTACCTGTAAAACGAGACAACTTAGCTCAGGTTGCCAATTTAATCGCGCCTACAGATGCGAATTGTTATTGGATTTGTGGCAAAGATATTTTAGTTAATACGTCTTTCCAAGACAGCCAAAACCAACACTCTAATCAAGAGATTAAACTTGTACCGGTTCAGTACTTCAACGCTAAAAAATTTCTGTACTTTGGACCAAATGCTGACATTGAAAAAGCTAAGGATAAAATTTTAGCAAAACCATCATATAACCAAGCTTCTTTTGAAGACAAAGAGAAAAGAGATGAAGCCCTGATTAAGATAATATTAAAAGCAGCCATGGCCAATAGAGATGTGATAAGTTATGTTGAATATATTAATAGTGTGCCCAGACAAGCTAGAACTATTGTAGCAATCGGCATAATCAATAAAGACAAAGAAACTGTTGAAGCAGGCATTAATAGAGTACTTGAGTTACCGATTGATCATCCAAGACGCACATTAGCAATCAGTAACCTAGCAAAACAAGTTGTTTTGTTTGATCCTAAGCTTGCTGAAAGTTTAGCCAGGCAATTGCCTAGCCAGAAAAGTAAAATTAAAACTTTTACTGGTTTGTCTGAATGTGTCGATGGAACACTTTCTGAATATTTTCTCGATATAGCCAAAGCGATTGCTAATTAGAAAACACCGAAGCAATAAATTATTATCGTTAGTTAGCTTTTGATTGACTTAAGCTTCTAATAACCAAACTTTACCTTTATTATCTGAAATGTTTTTAACTACACGGCTAATCGGTACAGTTTGGTGTTGATTAAGTAAATTATTAATCGCTTTTGTTTTATGGCTGCCACTCGATAGAATTAAACAATTTTTGACTAAACTCATAGCTTTGATAGTTAGGCTGATTCTACTACTTGGCGCTTTAGGCGCATTACTTACAGGCATCACTAATCGATTTAATTTAAGGTTACGCTTTGGGAAAAGTGATAAAGTATGACCATCTTCGCCAATACCTAACCAAATTAGATCAAAGAAAAGTTGATCATTAATCTTAGCTATTTGATTAAATGCGTCCTCATATGTTTGCGCCATAGTCTCGAGGTTACTCGAATAAATTGGCTGAATTAAATGTTCTTTAAGTACTGGTAGCCTACTGATTAAGTAAGCTTCTGCCTGTCGCCAGTTTGAATCGGCATCATCTAATTTGACTTGTCTTTCATCACCAATTAAAAACCAGACTTTTGACCAGTCAAGTTTACCGACATAGTCTCTAGCCAGCACCTGATAGCTTAATAATGGCGTATTACCGCCAGCCAGCACCCAGACTGCCTGATTATTTTGATCAATGGCCCTTTTTAAAATCTTAAAAGTTAAAAACGCTGTTTGTTTGGCTAAATCTTGTTCATTACTAGCTTTTATTATAGTCATAATTTTACTGGTTATTTAAATTGTATACTATAATTAAATTATATGGATGAACAAAAACTAGCCGATATAGCTGTCATAGGCCTAGCAGTCATGGGCCAGAATTTGATTTTAAATATGACTGATCATGGTTTTAAAGTAGTGGCCTTTAACCGTACAGTTTCTAAAGTTGACGACTTTTTAAATGGGCCAGCTAAAAACTCCAAGGTAGTGCCAGCTCACTCAATAGAAGAAATGGTCAGCTTACTCGAAAAACCAAGACGCATTATGTTAATGGTTAAAGCCGGTGAAGCAGTT
>JAJZHX010000003.1 GCA_021804315.1 bacterium | reverse complement strand
TAGAGTACCAGGCGCCAGCTTTTTCAATCACCGCTAGGTTAGTTGCCAGGTCTAGAACATCGCCGACATAATTAATACCCTCGTTATACATAATGTCAAATTCGGCTTGTTTAAAAGGAGGAGCAATCTTATTTTTGACTATCTTTACTTTAACCCTATTGCCGATAATCTCCTCACCTTGCTTTATTTGTCCAGTTTTTCGTATATCCATCCTTATTGAAGCATAGAATTTAAGAGCATTACCGCCAGTTGTAGTCTCAGGATTACCAAACATTACACCAATCTTCATGCGGATTTGATTAATAAAAATAACACTACCCTTAGATCGGCTAATAATGCCTGTCAGTTTTCTGAGGGCTTGGCTCATTAATCTAGCTTGGAGCCCCGGTAAGGAATCCCCCATATCGCCTTCTATCTCGGCTCTCGGTACTAGGGCAGCCACCGAATCTACAACTATCAGATCAACGGCATTTGATCTAACCAATGTTTCAACTATCTCTAGCGCTTGCTCACCATTATCTGGTTGGCTGAGCAATAAGTTTTCAACATCAACTCCAATTCTTTTAGCATAAGAAGGATCAAGAGCATGTTCCGCGTCTATAAAAGCCGCTATACCCCCTTGTTTTTGGACTTCAGCAATCGCATGAAGAGTCAGAGTAGTTTTACCAGAAGACTCTGGTCCATAAATTTCAATCACCCGACCTTTCGGTAAACCTCCACCTAAAGCCAAATCAAGGCTAAGAGCACCACTGGGTGTTGTTTCAACTACAGTATGATGGGTTTCACCTAGTTTCATGATTGAACCCTTACCAAACTGCTTTTCAATCGACTCTAAGGCTAGTCCTAGAGCCTTGGTTTTGCCGTCATCATTAGAGTTTTTTTCGTCTGTTTTTGGGTTAGCTTTAACCATCTATCTTATTTCTCCCTTTTTAATGTTTAGTTTAATTCTAGCAGTTTTGGATTTATTTAGCGATTAATAAAAGTTTATTTTTTAATAAATATTTAAGAATTTTTATTAGTAGGCTACTTACACTTTTAAGTGTATTAAGCTAAAATGTAAATAAGAATTTTTTATTAGGGTGGTGATTAATGAATATACCAGATAGTTTAGCTGAAACAATCTTAAAAAAGAGTCAAAAGATTGACCAGAGAAAAATTTATGAACTTAAGTCAGAAGTAAAAAGTAGTCATATCCCCATAATTGATTTAGCTACGCAAAATGGACTAATTTCTGAGTCAATGGTAGCAAAACTTTATGCAGAAATTGTCGGCCTGCCCTATCTAGATATAAAGGTTAACGTAATTCCTATTTCGACCTTAAATTTATTACCGGAGTATATAGCTCGCCGTCATCGAGTAGTAGTTTTTAAGGTACAAAATGATGATCTTAAATTAATAGCTTCAGATTCTAAATTATCTGATTTAACAGCTAGAATGTTATCTAAAAATATCGGGGACTATAAGTTGTTTATTACTAGCCCGTCTAAACTACACTCTTTATTAGATAACTACAACATAAAAGACACTCTTTGGCGGGATTCGTTAAAGACTAAGCAAAATTATGATGAGTTAAAAGCTATTGACGGAGCAATTAATATTATAGATAAAGCAATTTACGAAAACGCTAGTTTTATCCATTTAGAACCGCGTGGGGACTCAGGCGTAATTCGCTTTCGTATTAACGGAGATTTGGTTGATCGTTTTAAGTTACCGCTTAATAGTTTAGCTACTTTAAATAATCAGTTTAAAGCTATGGCTGGCTTAAACCAAAGGAGAGCTAGTTTTAGAATAGAAAGTCATGGCCAGAATTATGGTATTAGTATCCTTAGCTCTCAGTTAAGTGACGGCGAAAAGTTACCCTTAAAAATAATCAAAGAACTTGATCAGGCCATTGATTTAAGTATGCTTGGCTTTTGGGGGAACAATCTTAATATAATTGATAACAATTTAGCTACTAATAATGGACTTATCCTGGTTAGCGGGTTGAGAGATAGCGGTAAAACAACTACCTTATATAGTTTGCTGTCCAGGCTAAATAGTTCCAGAAAAAACATTGTTACAATTGAAGACCATATTAAATATAGATTATTTGGAGTTAATCAAATCGACTTAAGCCAAACCCATCAAACCTATGAATCAGCCATTAATTTAGCATTAAATCAGGATTCCGATATTATTTTATTAGATAGAGTTTTCGATCAAACTGCGCTCAATTTAATAGCGGATAATGCCAGTCAGCGACTAATTTTAATGGGTTTTTACGCAAGTGATACTTTAGATACTATTAATAGATTGCAGTTTTTTAATGCCTCTGCTTATTTATTAGCTCATAATACTACAATGCTAATAGCCACGAGTTTAAGAAAGAAGTTATGCCAGAATTGCCGTGAAGCCTACCATCCAACTAATCAAGATCTTAAAAGTTTAATCAGGTTGATTAATGCCAATCTTTTAGATGGGCTTAAAAGACTTCATCTCCTGGAAATTGCTGCAGCGCAAGCTGGGCTAGGTAATCTTAGAAGTGACGATTTAAGCACTAGTAGCACCGGTATTAAGAGACTATGGCGAGCAAGTCTTAAAGGTTGTAGCCACTGCAACTATACTGGCTACCAAGGAAGAATTGCCGTTAATGAGGTTTTGGATTTTAATGATACTATCAAGTCTATGGTAGCAAGCTCAAAGACAACTAAAGAAATAGCTAGTAGCGCATTAAAGGCGGACTTTATACCTTTAATGATCGATTTAGTAGTTAAGTCTCTAAGAGGTTTAACTGAAATAGCTAAAGGTTAATTTGTTGGCTTGATGCTTATGCTAAAATTAGTATGTAATCCTAAACCAGGATAAATCTAAAAAATTATTTATAGGTTAAAACTCAAATGATTACTAAGATAAAAAATAATAAAGGTTTTACGGTTGTTGAATTAGTCATTCTTCTAGTAGTAATTTTTGTCATGGCCGGTTTAATTGTTAGAACTTATGCTAGCATTCAAGAACGATCACGTAATACCACTAGACAGACCGATCTTAAAACCCTGCAACAACAAATTGAATCTTTTTATAGCAATAATGGTTATTTCCCTAATTTGAATGATCTTAACAGCCCTGCCTGGCGCACTAAATACCTGCCAAATCTAAGTTCTGCTGTTTTAGTAGACCCATTAAGTAAATGTAGCCCTGCTACTAGCCCTTGTTTAGGTGGTCAAGATCAACCTGTCTTTAAACAATATCAGTACTATGCTACACAATCTGATGGAATTACCAGTTGTAATGGGCCAGTTGGCTCAAAAAGAGACCAAACTTGTGCTGAATATAAGTTAATTGCCAAATACGAAGGAAGTTTTAACGGCTCTAAAGAAGATGTTTTAGAAAACTTAAATTAAATAATTACAGCAAACTAGGTTGATTAGAATTTTTATCACTATAAGTTATTTTTAAATGCGAATAAGCCTTAGGCGTGACTTTTCTACCTCTTGGAGTACGCTCAATCATACCGATTTGCATAAGATAAGGTTCATAAAAATCTTCAATCGTACTTCTTTCTTCTGCCGTTAAAGCTGCTAGGGTTTCTAGGCCAACAGGACCACCATTGTAGTTTTCAATTATGGCTCTTAAAAGCCGGCGATCGGCAAGATCAAGTCCTAAGTCATCAATATCTAGTAGCTGAAAGGCTTTATGACTTAAGTCAATATTAATAACTCCGTTGCTGTTAACTTCTGCGTAATCCCTAACTCTCTTTAGTAGGCGATTAGCTATTCTAGGTGTTAAT
Organism: bacterium; assembly: GCA_021804315.1. Taxonomy (GTDB): domain Bacteria; phylum Patescibacteriota; class Saccharimonadia; order Saccharimonadales; family UBA4665; genus JAJZHX01. The sequence continues at coordinate 10,605 of JAJZHX010000003.1, read as the reverse complement.
CTGGAGCGTTTGGCTAATTCTTTAGCGGCTGAGCTATCTATTTTAACATTTAGGATTCGCGCTGATCTTTTAATAATCTTTTCAATTTCAGCTTCATTGTAAAAATCTAAGCGATTAATCAGACCGAATCGATCTCTTAGGGGAGCAGCTAGATCACCAGTTCTAGTAGTTGCTCCGATAATCGTAAAATGAGGTAAATCAAGCCGAATGGATTTTGCAGAAGGACCTTTACCCAACATAATGTCTAACTTAAAATCTTCCATAGCAACATAAAGCACTTCTTCAACTATTCGATTAAGCCGATGAATTTCGTCAATAAAAAGGATATCGCCGTTTTGTAAATTAGTTAGTAGACTAGCTAGATCACCTGCTCGCTCGATGGCAGGACCAGCCGTAACCTTTATCTGGCTTTTCATCTCATTAGCAATTACATTAGCCATGGTTGTTTTACCAAGTCCTGGTGGACCATGAAGCAGAATATGATCTAGTGGCTCATCTCTTTTCTGGGCGGCAGAAATGGCTAGTTTTAAGTTCTCTTTTAATTTTTCTTGACCAATGTAATTACTAAAGTCTTTTGGTCTTAGAGTAACTTCAATCTCGACTTCTTGAGAATCATCCTCAGCAGTAATGTCATTGACAATTCGATCTATCATAAAGTCTATTATACCTTTTATTAAAACTTAGGGTACGTGAACTGGACTCCAACAAGTTCGTTTATTTTTATCTTGCTTTTTTAGTTCAGCCATATCTTCTTTATCTAGATTAAAGTCAAATATATCAATATTTTCTTCTATCCGCTTAGGGTTAACTGACTTAGGAATAACAACTAAATTTTGCTCAACTAGAAACCTCAGCATAATTTGAGCATAAGTTTTATGATACTTGTCGGCTATTTTTTGTATAACCTGGTTATCTCCTAAAGCACCATGCGCTAATGGCGAATAAGCCTCAATAGCAATCTTATTTTTATTACAATATTTAATAAGCTCGGGTTGTTGCAAAAAGACATGCAGTTCAACCTGATTAATGACTGGCATGATTGAGGCATAACTTTTCATTTCTTCTAAGTGCTTTTCGGTATAGTTACTGACTCCTATATTTTTGACTAAAGAAGAGGTCATTAGATCCTCTAAAACTAGCCAGGCTTTTTTTCTCATCATCGTCACTGGAAAATGTAGCAATAACAAATCAACATAATCTGTCCTTAACTTGTTAAGTGATTCTTCAAAACTTTGATGAAGTTTTTTAGGCGCAAAATTAGCTATGTGTATCTTAGTGGTGATAAACAAATCTTCTCGTTTTAACTTCATTTCCTTAATACATTGGCCCAGTATTTGTTCATTGTTATATGCTTGTGCCGTATCAAAATGTGTATAACCAGCTTTAATAGCTGATTTAAAAGCTATTTTAAACTCTGACTCATCCTTTATTTGCCATAATCCTAGACCAATTTGTGGGATACTACTATTATTGGCTAATTTTATTGTTGGTTCCATTTTCCCTTAAACTCCTTTAAGAGCACTTTTGACACGCTCCTCAACTGTTAAATTATTATCGACTCTGCTTAAAGCCTTAATAGCATCAATCGGACTAAAACCTAAACTAATTAAAGCTTCAACGGCTTCATCCTGAGTGGAATTAATTGCTAAAGAGAAACTATTATCGCTAGCAACTAAGCCTACCTTATCTTTCAGATCAACTATTAGTCTTTCGGCTACTCGTTTACCGACACCGCTAGCCTTTTGGATATAGAGTCTATTACCTTCTGCAATTGCCTGTCTTAAGTTATCCGACTGACCAATACTAAGAATGCTGAGTGCCATTTTAGGACCTACACCGTTTACACTAAGCAGTAGCTCAAAAAGCTTTTTAGTGTTTAAGTCGGTAAATCCGTATAAGTCATGAGCTTGCTCTCTAACATGTTCATAAATATACAGTTTAACCTCATTATTTTGCTTTAAAGTTAAATAGTCTTCTTGACAAACAAAAACACCATAGCCAACACCCCTAACGTCTATAACGACTACCTCGCTCAGTTTTTCATCAACTTTACCAGTTAATTTAGCAATCATACGCTCATTATCTCATAGTCATACTATGGGTGATAGCAACCGCTAAGGCATCGGCACAATCATCTGGTTTAGGTATTGATTGCATTTTTAAAAAGGTTTTAACCATTATCTGTATCTGGCTTTTTTCGGCTCTGCCATAACCAGTCAGTGCTTGTTTGATTTGCAAAGGTGTATATTCATAAATTTTTATTCTAGCTTGACGAGCAGTCAGCAAGACTATACCTCTGGCCTGAGATACTGTCATAGCCGTGGTGACATTTTGAGCAAAAAATAATTTTTCGACTGCCATAACATCAGGTTTATTGGCAGTAATGATGTCGCTTAGTTCGTCATAGATAATCTCAAGTCTAATGGCATCATGCTGCTTAACAGGGGTTCTAATGACTCCAGCATCAACTAACTGACTTTTTCCATTAACTACTTCAATGGTGCCAAAACCTAAAATACCGATACCTGGATCAATGCCAATGATTCTCATAAATCTAGCTTTTGAATTATAAATGAAGGATTTATTGTGTTTATCATGACTTAATTAATTATAAAGTTAACATAGGTATTAGTAACATCGTCAATATCTTCTAGGGCCTCCATTAAACGAATAATCTTATTAGCTGTTTGTTCATCAGTTATTGAAACAGTATTTTTAGCAATATAACTTAACTCAACGTCAGATAAATTAAGTCCTTCTTGACTTAAATTGTCCCTGACTTTAGCAAGCTGTTTAGGTTCAGTATAAACTATCAACTTACTATCTTCTTCTACTACATCTAGAGCCCCGGCATCTAAAGCCTTAATGAGTACTTCATCGCCTATTTCATTAATTGTAATGACGCCTTTTTGTTCGAATTGAAATAGCACCGAACCTTTATCGGCAATGCTACCGCCATGTTTTGAAAAAGCATTTCTTACTTCAGGATAAGTTCTATTAATGTTATCTGTGGCGCATTCTACTATGACCGCTACTCCTCCTGGGCCATAACCTTCGTAGATGACTTCATTTAACTCTGAAGCGTCCTTATTTTTAGCCCGATCGATTGACCTTTCAATATTAGTAGCCGGCATATTAGCTGATTTGGCTTTTTCAATGGCTAGGCGCAAACTAAAATTAGTCTCTGGATCGCTACCGTTTTTAGCTGCAATGGCAATAGCATTACCAAGTTTTGTAAAAGTTGCTCCACGTAAAGCATCCTTGGCACCTTTTTGGCGCTTAATAGTAGACCATTTTGAATGACCAGACATATTTTAAATTATAGCAAATATGTTACCTAGGAATTATAAAATTGCTTAAATGATAGTTTTCCAGTAGTACCAAAATTTTATAATTAATGTCAGGAAAATGGCTACATACCAAAGTAAAAGTAAATCACCATGGTGCTTTAGCATCCAATTTTTAATGCTTGTTTTAAGCTTAAGATTGCCCTCTTTTAAGTTATATAGGGTGGTATACCAAAGAATTGGCGGGGTTATCATCCAAATAACGAAACAAAACGGACAGATAGCATGAAGCACGAATGCCCCCTGAGAAAAAAGATAAACAAAGAAAATAAAACCAACCAATGCCCCAGTATTGATTACTAACCACAACCATTTTTTAAACGTTGCTCCAGCTAATAAACTAAGCCCAAAGCCAAGTAATAATGAAAAAGCAAACATACCAAAAATTGGGTTTGGTACTCCTAAGATATTGGATTGCTTTGCTCCCATGACATCACCGCAGCTAATGATTGGGCTGATATCACAAATTGGTTTGTAATTAGGGTTTTTTAGAATCTGAATTTTATCGTAAGTTAACCAAAAGGAAATAACTATGCCAATAACAGCCAAGATAACATATAGATAAGGCACAATTTTTGTTAGGTTTAATTCACTACTTTTTTTACTCACTGATTATTCAATTTTAGCACAGATATCTAATTTTTTAATAAGGGTGGATTAGCAGTTCAGTTTTTTGGTTTGTAATAATCTCGCCAGATTAATTTATAAATAGGGACATGCCTTGGAATGTCTCGAATACCAGGGATAAATGGCACCATTAATAGAAAGACGGTTGCTAGACCAGTGAGATATACAGCTATTAAATCAACATTGGTAGACGACTTTAAACCAGGTACTTGATACCATAGAGTGTATAGCCATAGCCATGGTTGACCAGGATACTGACCGGTTTCATTCATTACTCCCCATTGTGTCCCGTAAAGATGAAACTTAGTTGCTAGTGAAGAAAAGTAGTTACCATCTTCCATAAATAACAACGGTTTAGTATAGTTAGTGCCGTAAAACGGTTGCTGAGCTAATAAATCAGCATCGATGGCTCCAGATTGAGCTAGTATTAATTCACTTGAAATTAGAGTTGGTATTGGGCCATCATTGGCTTTAGGTATAATTGGTACACCACTACTAAAAACCACCTTTTTTATTACCTTGGCATAGGCTAGATTCCAGGTTGCTTTTTGCGCTTTTGTCGCCATATTGTACTTACTAAGAGCATTTTTTAATGTTGGATTATCGTTAGCTGATTTAGATAAAGGTGAAAGTACGAGTGTCACGGCAGTATTAATCGGCTGATGAACTCCAGCTAACATTTGCCATGACACCCCTATCCCCTGAAGATAGGCTGTACCATGATTATACGGCGGGCCATAATTAGCGGTTGCACTCGTTCCGGCAAGTTCACTGGCGGCTGTTGCCATAAAATCAGCTGGGGCAACTTTCGCCCAGGAAGCTATAGTAACAGGTGGTGCGTCTGGAGAAGAAAGCATTAAAGTTAAGCCAATAACTAGCAACAATACCACTACGCTAGCCATGGTGGCTTCTTTAAGGATGTCGTACCGTTTGGTCGGTCCTCGCCAAGGCATAGCTTCAGCTAAATGAGCTAGTTTACGCATTTTTTTATCTTTTGGTAACTTTTCAATCGGATGAGAAACACCTTTTGCTCTAACTAATAGAATATGGGCTCCTACTAAAGTTATTAATAGAAGCGGTATTAAAACAATATGCCACATGAGCATTTGCCCAAAATTCATTAAGTTAAAGAAATTGCCAATACCAAGGGCATTGATAGCATCTTTACCATTGGTAGCAATCCATTGGGAGTCAAAATTTTGTTGAGATAGATAACCTGTAAAACATTCTAAAATAGATGCCATAAAAGCCAACACTCCTGTCATCCAGGTCAGTTTACGATTACCTCGCCAAGCTGCCATCCAAAATTTACCCCAAAGATGAATAACCATAAAAGCCATGAATAGTTCGACGCTCCATAAATGCATACTATTAAAGAAGTGGCCGACTGAATTTTCATGCCACCAACTGGGACCTCCTAGAGCAATAATCATGCCAGAAATGATGGCCATTAGAAGTGACGCTAGGGTCGCTACTCCAAAAATGTAAATCCAGGACGAAACGTAAGCTGGTTGACGATCAGGCAATAATTTGTCTGGAGGCAAAACTCGAAGTGCAAAATTTCTTAATCTAGCAGTCCACATTGGGTTATTGTCTGCTAAAGGTTTCTTTGTCTGATAATAGGATCGCTCTTCTTCTAGATCGTCTTTTTTCGCTTTTGGGAAAGGTAGCAATAAAGCAAGACCAAAGATAATAACCATCACAAAAATAATAATTAAATTAGCGACCGAGATTGTGAAAAAAGACCAGTTTAAGTAATGTCCAGGATGATTAAGATTAAAAACTGAAGCAAAATATTTCATATATATATTTTAAACTATTTTAATTTTTTCTAAGATTTATTAATGATTCACTGGCAAATTACTGGTCATTAGGTAATGCCACGATGAGAAAAAGTAAAGACTTACTATTTCCTGCTGGATTTTCAATCAAAAAAGATATAAAAGTTTACCCCCAAGAAATATCAGTAATTTACAGCTTACATCAATTAAACAGACAATATAGGGTAATAGTTTATGGATGTCTATCAAAGAAATAAGCTATATATATTTACTTAAGGAATCTCTTAGATGGCAAGTAATGCTGGATAATATGTATAGACAAAGTGCGATGCGTAAAAAGTACAGACCTTTTTTGCTAAAGATAATAGATGTCGATTCCTTGTTGTGTTGCTGCTTCGTGTTCGAGCTTTGTACCTATGGAACGCTCCCACTTGGGAGCGAAATGAATTCCAGTCATATATCCAGAAGTAATTATCTTATCCCAAAAATTTTGAAATTTAAGCTCTCGCTCCTCTCTGGGCAATTCAAAAACCTTTAGTCTATCATATACCGCTGGAGTAAATATAACCGGTGAGGTTAAGACAAGAGCTTTTTCACCGAGTTGTTGTGTTAACACTGCTTGTAACCTTAATAGTTCAGCAATATTTCGTTCAATATATTCATCGCCATCTGAAGAAATCGTGCCAGCTACATAATGTATTTCAAGTCCAGATTCTGTATAGCCTTGAAGTTCAGTTACGGTTTTTGTGAAAACATCATCTAGCGAACCGCAAGTTTTAAATAGTACTTCTGCGTCCCAAGCCATACATTTAATATAAACTAATTTTCTGGACTAGACAATAACAGAGACGATGTAGATCGACTAAAGAGATAAGTTATATATATTCACTTAAAGAACTTCTTATGTGGACACTTCTGGACAATCTATATAAACAAGAGCACCTGAAAGAGATAAGGTTGAATGTAATATATCCCTAGCAGGGATATCCAGTCTAAATACTATGAATTCTGCGATATTGGGGGCTGGGGTTTTAATAACCTGAATATTATAAAGTTAGGTATTTTAATCAGTGTTTCATAATTAGTCGGCGAAATATCTTTCATTTTAGAAAGAGGTTTAGGTTCAACGATATTGGAAATTAAGAAATCTGTATCTGCTACTTCCTCAGCAATCTCACCAATAGATTTATGCCAAGTAGTCACTGCCATATCACTGCCATCAGGCATAATGATTGGCTTGTGACTCATATAATCTCCTATGATTTCTACTGCGTCAGTACTTTTCGTATTCTTACGCGAAAGCTGTCTTATTTTAATATCACCATCATCTTCTACCACATCTAAGGCTGAATAAACTGGGTGATTGCAAGAGAATAAGAAATAACCTCCTGGTTTTAATATACGAAATACTTCTTGAAAAACCTGATGCCAATCTTCTATGTAGTGAATTGCCAGACTTGAATAAGCAAAGTCAAAGCTCAAATTATCGAAATCCATCTTCTCCATATCCATTACATAGAAATCGCATTGAGGATAACTGTTTTTGGCGATTTCAATTAGCTTTTCAGAGCTATCAATACCAACCACTCGCTTTGCACCCTGTGATTTTAGATATTTGCAATCTTCGCCACTGCCACAACCAAGACTAATTACTGTTTTGTCTTTAAGGTTTGGCAAGAGTTTGTACATAGCTGGTTTTTCGTATAAGGAGTGGTAGATGGAATCATCAGGATTTCTGACGTGCTTTGTATATTCTTCTGCACGTTGATTGTACCAATCTTTAGAGCGTTGGTCTGTTGACATATAATTGATTTTAACAGATTAGATTTTCTAAGCCTATCGCTATACTGCTTTATAAACTCTGTAAAACAAAAAGTACAAATATTGTGGCTTAAGTTAGTATCTATAAGAAGTGTATGTAGGTGCAGAACACAAATAATTTACACTCCTTTGTAGATGAAATGGTGCGCTAGAAGGATATTATTGGTCATAAATATATTAGAAAGAAAGCTTTAGTTTGTGTCTCTTAAAATAGTCTTTGTGGTCCATAGTAATGCCTATCGTAACTGGGTTGAGTGATTATGGTTCAAGTTTGGGCATCTATAATACTCAGACCATCCAATTCCGAGCTCAATATATTTCTATCACTTGTTATTAGTGTCATTTTTTTAGATATTGCTTGAGCAGTAATAGCAAAATCAAAGGGGTCAGCCTGAGGCATATTCTTTTGTTTTACAAATTGCCTAGCTGCTAAGGTATCGTATCTAAGCTCGAGTATTTTTCCCTCTGATATTTCTTTGTCTATATCACTAAATTCAATTTTTAACTTGCCTAGCCTGACCTTAATACTGCATTCAAGCAAACTTAAACTTGATATGTAAATTTTATTTGATGTATTAGCTATAACGCTACGCGATTTCATCCCTAATCGGCTATCGTCCGACACCCACCATATGAAAGCATTGGTGTCCAAAAGAATAACCATACTACTTTGCCTTTAACACATCCCAAAGAGTGTTCATAGGTATATCAAAATCATCACTTACCCAAACTTTACCTTTAAGTGAGCCTGGGGTGCGTGGTTGATGGTCTTGGTTTAGAGGAACAATTTTTGCGACAACTTTGCCGTGCTTACCTAGGAGTATTTCTTGCCCACTAGCTACCTTATCCAAATAATTGGAGTAATGAGTCTTGAAATCATGTACATTTATTAAATCTGGCATACCAATATAATTGCAAATCGGACTAAGTTAGTCAAATATTTTGCACTTACTCACTTCATCTTGGACACTTTTCTGCACGGAATAGTTATACCAAGCTTGTGTTTACATTTTTTACTTATATAAACTAAAAGGCGGTCAAGTTGGTGTCGTTTTATTTACTCTGTTTACTTTGTCTTGGAAGTCGAGTACAACAACCAGTTACACTACATATTAGCTTAAGTCTTAAGGGTGAAGAAGTATTTTCGGGCTTAGATTACCAACAATACGTCTTAAATTCTTTTAGAGGCTCTTTAATCGCAGACTTGTAAAAGAAGGACTTATTGTTTTTGACTGTTGGTTGATGTTGGCTTCATCTCAATCTGAAAGTGCATCACGATATACTATATATGTGTTTGGAATTTTGCAGTTTTAGATTTATACAAAACGAGAATGCATACTATTGATAATGATATCGGCAATTAGATATACGTAGTTCGTCGTCAATAACTACATAAACTAAACGATGTTCGTCGGTTATTCTTCTTGACCACGCTCCAGATAAATCACGTTTTAGCGGTTCTGGCTTACCAATACCGTCAAACGGGCTACGTTGACAATCCTTAATTAGCTGATTAATTTTTTTAAGGATTTGCTTGTCATGAGACTGCCAATAAAGATAGTCTTCCCAGGCCACATCAGTAAATGTCAGTCTTCTTGCCATAATGAACCCTAAATTTCAATAAGTTCGCGTTCCTTAACCTTACCGGCTTTGGCATCTTTAACTGACCTACGAAGACGTTTCGCGTTAGCAGGGTTACTTAGGAGATAGTCGGTTTCGGTGTATGAGTTAAAAGTATCTAAAGGTATCAATACTACCGTTTGACCATCATTTCGAGTAATAAGTAAAGTGTCCTGATCATTGATTACCTGGTCAAAGTAGTTTTTAGCATTCTTACGAAATTTAGATATAGTTGTAACATTCATAGTACTTTATATTGTACTCTCATAGAGACTTTGGGACAATACCTAACCTAAGCAAGTATTTTTTCCTAAAAATACCTTATATTTTCTTATGGATTTTCAGTCAAAAAGATAAAAAAGTTTACCCCCAAGAAATATCAGTAATTTACAGCTTACATCAATTAAACAGACAATATAGTGGAATACAGTTTATGGAAGTCCACCAAAGAAATAGGTTATATAGCCTGTCTTGCACTGAAGGTAGGCCAGTCATCAGCACGGTTTATTTTCTCCGAAAAGTCTTTATCCGTATAGCTAACTGTGGGGGCCTATTAAAGCAAAGATAATGATTTTATCGTCTTGAATATAATAGAGTGCTCTTAAGTCACCTTGAACATCTATGCTACGATAGCCCTTATATTTACCTTTTAAGGCATGGTCGCGGAGTAATCTATCATTAGGATTTTTCTTAAATAAGTCTAACCGTTCGTAGAAACGTGTTAGTTGAGCGTCTTTAAGTTTCTTAAACTGTTTAGTAAATTCTTTGGTAAATTGAACCTGATGATAAAGCATAATCTAGAGGTTTTTAAGATAATCTATTGCTTCCTGAGCCGTACTAAAAGCAGGGCTAAGGTCGCCCGCCTTTATCTCCTTCTCGGCTTGTTCTATAAGCTTTTCCATTTTAGGAGTCATGATTTCTACTGCGCTAAAATGTATCTGACCTGTTTCAGCTAGCTCCATGAGATAAGCGTTTACGAGCGTACTTAGAGGTATACCAAAAGAACCAGCTACTATTTGAGCTTTCTTCTTTACTTGTTCATCAACCTTAACATTTAAGATAGCTGTTTTTATATAACAAAGTATACACTTTGTATACAAAATGTCAGGTTACATTTACATAGGAAAACGCGGAGTTGGGGGTAAACAATAGCCAAAATATATGATTACTTTTGAGGCCAGATTTCGTAAATGTTTACCCCCACAGTTTATCAGAAGTAAAAGTGCTGTTTTCGTAGTTAAAATACGGCGTTTTACAAGACTGGAGGACGACTCAGACCTTGGGTTACCATAAATAATGGCGGAAGTATCACGCTGGCGTACTGTCATAAATGCTGAGTACTCCCAACACCTACTAACTACATATAAAGTCTAGTTTGTTCGGACTGTTTAATAGTTAAAGGGATAGTT
>JAJZHX010000097.1 GCA_021804315.1 bacterium | reverse complement strand
ACTAGTGTCTTCCTTTCGTATGTTTAGTTAGTGTTTACAATAGCTATTTTACGAGTTGGAATTGTCTACGATCTATTTGAGTACCGCCATAGATTTTTTGATAGTTGTGGATAAGTAAGTTATTAGTTCTTATTTAGGGCTTTAAATTAATTAATAATCTTTAATAGAGTACTTAACAGGCGATCTAGATCAGTTTGATTGGTTTTTCTGCCCAGAGTTATTCTCAGTGAACTTCTCGCTTCTTTATCAGTTTTAGCCATAGCTTTAAGAACATGTGATGGTGCCTTTTTACTAGCACTGCAGGCTGAACCGGCAGCAACTAAGATACCTTCATTACTTAAAGACATAATTAGACGCTCATTATCACATTTCGGTATGGTGATATGAATATTATTAGGTAATCTATGCTTTAGTGAACCATTAATAATAACATTTGGGATGTTACTTTCAAGATCTTTGATCAACTTATCTCTTAGTATACTCAGTCGTTTGCTTTCTTTGTCTTTGTTGTTTTGAACTAAATGAAGAGCATGAGAAAAGCCGATTATGCCACTGACGTTTTCAGTACCTGATCGAAGGTTTCTTTCTTGACCACCTCCTGTAATAATTGGCGATAGATTGACGCCTGTTTTAATGTATAGAGCACCGGTTTGTTTAGGGCCATAGATTTTACCACCGTTTAGGCTCATAAGATCAACGCCTAAGCGCGAGACATGAAGATCAAGATAGTTAGCAGCTTGAGTACTGTCACTGTGAAGATAAATCGGTAAGCCTTTTAGCCCTCGTTTTAGTCTTTCGTTCTTAATAATCGTCGCTATTTCTTTAATTGGCTGAATAACCCCTACTTCATTATTTGCTTGCATAACACTTATTAAAACTGTTTTAGAATTAATAAGCTTTTTTAAATTGTTTAGATCAACTCGTCCATCTGGCTGTACTTGAATTATTTGATGGTTATATTTAGTGGCCGGCGCTAGAACAGACTCATGTTCAATAGCGTTAACTAAAATATTAGCGTCTGGATAATTAGACATGATGCCCTTAATAGCGAGATTATTGGCTTCAGTTGCTCCGGAAGTAAAAATTATTTCACTTGGCTTTGCTCCCAAGTAGTAAGCTACTCTGGCTCTAGCTTCTTCAATGTCGGCTTTAACAATTTCAGATTCTTTATAAATAGCTGAGGGGTTAAAGAAATTATCTGAGAAATAAGCAGTCATTTTAGCCAGAACAGTTTTATCAAGTGGCGTGGCTGCAGCATAGTCTAAATAAACCAATCTTTTATTAGTCATCATGCTTTTTATTATATGGTTTAATAACTAGCTAAACTAGCCTGATAGCGAGTAATTAGGTTGTTTTTGTAGAGCTCTGTGGCTCGGAGTAAGTTCTTAGCTTCGTTTTTACTGATTGCCCGGTAATCTCCGCCATCTTGAACTTTAAATACACCGTTTGGTCTAACTTCATAACGAGTAGTTAAGCTATGTTTACCGCGCTCATCAACCCAAACTTCGTGCCAAACCCAAGCGTGTTCATCTAGACAAAAGAACTGACGATCATGATTTTTGGGAATTGGACCAAATAATTTACCGCCATAAACAGCTTCTTGTCTAATAATCTTATCTAAAGCTTTTTTAAAGCTTAACGAATCATCTCTAGTAATTCTAGGTATAAATTTCATTTATTTAAGCCGCCCTGTCTAAATTATCAAAAGCGCTGTCAACTTCTCCTCTAGCTCTTTGAACAAAATCAACTACATTATCTGCTGAAACACTGTCAACTGGCTTTTCTGTATTGTTATCAGTAGCGATGTCTGGCAATTGACGTAAATCAGGAAATTGTACTTGGGTAGCTCTTTCTAACCTACTAGAAGCATCTATAACAGTTTGCATGTAGGTACTTAATGCCTGCGTTTCGACACTTCTTGAGGAGCCTTCATGATTTTTTGATTGATTCATAAGCTATATTCCAAACAAGTTATTAGCGTTATTAGTTGTGGCCTCGGCTATTTCTTCCAGTGATTTGCCACTTAGTTTAGCAACGAATTCTGCGACAACTACTACCTTACTTGGTTCATTAATTGTACCACGATAAGGGATAGGAGTCAAGAACGGCGAATCAGTTTCTAGTAATAATGAGCTTAGGGGTATTTGTTTATAAACTGCTAGCTGGTGTTCCTTGGCAAAAGTTACTATACCATTAACGCCAATATATAGTCCTTTTTTTAAGGCTTTGTCTAGATTCTCTTGATTATCTGTATAGCTATGTAAAACTCCTCTAAGGTCTTTAAAGTTATCTAGAATTGGCCAGAAATCATCAAAGGCTTCTCTAACATGAAAGATTGCCGGTAGATTGTGCTGACTAGCCAGCTCTAATTGCAATTCCAAAGCTTTAATCTGTTCTTGTTTGGCTGAATGATTATAGTAATAGTCCAGTCCGCATTCGCCTACAGCAATAACCTTGGCTTTCTTAAAGAGAGCTTTAAAGGCTTCAGCTTGTTGTTTGTCGGCATTAAATATTTTAGCTTCATGTGGGTGAATGCCAATACTGGCATATATATCAGGATGCTCTTTAGCAACTTCAGTAGCTAAGCGACTATCTTCCAGCTGACA
>JAJZHX010000096.1 GCA_021804315.1 bacterium | reverse complement strand
GCTCGGTGGGCTGGATTCATATCTGACTGACGGTGATCAGGTCGTCGGTAAGCTAACAGCTGAATCTCACACGCTAGTTGAGAATAATTCCTGTGCTATCAACTATTTTGGCAAAAACGGAGATCTTAGCAATCAGCTATCATATTTGTTTATGAATACTAAACAAGCAACCTTTTATCCTTGCCCAAATCAGGATGCAGGTAAGACTACTGAACCAATGTCAGGTGCGATAGGCTTTTGTAACTCGCTGGACAGTGCTGGCCCAGAAAGTTCCAAAGTCTTAAAAACCTGTGAAGCTTTTAATCTTAGACCGGACATTGCTCTAATTGGTAATAAGGTAGCTACGGCCACGGGAGTCAGTCCCAACCAGTATGGACCGGCTAATAAGATGATCCTAAGTGGCGGTAACGCTTTCGTGAAACCAAATGATCCCAAGTCTTTCGGGGTTCCTTACATGAATGAGGCTGAGCTTTTCTATCCTAAAGACAAAAATGGCCGACAGCTTAAAGAAATTGTCCTAAAAGGAGTTCATGGCCGGATTGTCAAAGTCATCAAAGAGTGGTACTAGGCTTAAAGAAAGAAGACTTTAAGTATCTAAGTATTATCTTAGATACAGTTTATAACAAAGAGAGGCGTTTATAGAAGACTAAAAAACTGCTATGATTGTGTTATGAAGGCTGGGCAAAGAAAAAAACACATAATTTTATCGGTCGTTTTCTTAGCACTACTTTTTGCTTTTAGTCAATTTGTTTTAGCTAACCGAAGCTTAACTAACTAACCTCTTCATTATTTAATTGTTGACTCATTTGCATACTTGTTCCTATTCAGCCAAGAAACGGTGCAGTTTTTATTTTGTTCTCACACTATTTTTGTTTGTTTTTGTTTGTCTGTTAATTTTATGACCAATAAGCTATAATAAAATCAGGTAAAATAAAAAACAAAAAAATAATTAAAAGTTTCTGTTAATAAGGATATATTAATGCCAAGTCGCGTAGTCAATGGTTCAAACAGTAGTTACTACACCTACTACCGAGCAGGAGTAGGCTCTAAAAGAGAACCTAAAATCCAAGCGAAAGGGCCAAAAAGACATTATTTTATGAAGGTTATCTCATTACTCATAATCGTTGGTTTAGCTTTTTTAGCCTATAATGCCCTTAGACCAGTTAATTCCAGCACTAACCTAAATAGTAGCACTGTAGATAAGTCACCAGAAACTAGTAAAACACCTACCTTAGCTAGCGCCGTCAATAAGCCAGCTACACCTGCTACGGTCAACCCCTGTGCTTCTAATAGTTTATCTGAGCTTATTTTGGTTAGTATTTCTAAGCAACATCTTTGGGCCTGTGATCGATCAAGCGTTAAATATAGCTCACCTGTAGTAACAGGCGACGAGCAATATGATGATACACTAACGCCACCTGGCACTTATCATATTTACGCCAAACAGACTAATCGCACCCTGACTGGTTCCAGTGAGCTAGGCAATTGGGATGTTTTCGTTCATTACTGGATGCCGTTTTTATATAATAAGTATGGGGCCTATGGTCTTCATGATGCAACATGGAGAACCAATAATCAGTTTGGCCATGTCAATATCAATTCTACCAATGCTTCTAATGGTTGCGTAGAATTACCTCTTGCAACCGCTGCTTGGCTATATAACTGGGATTATGTCGGCACAACGGTTACCATTCAGAGTTAACTTACAATTTAACCCCTGCAAATGCTAAAATAGATTTATGATAGTTGCTGTCGTCGTACTGGCTGTTTTACTAGTTATCTCTTTGCTAGCTAAGAGACCTTTTATAGGTTCCCGTAATTCTGATTCTAGCTTGATGTTAAAAACTGATCTTAATGAACTAACTAAAAATGTTCAGGAGTTAAAAGATGGCTTGCAAAAGCAAATTAATGATCAACTTAATGTGTCTAATCAACAAATGGCCAATCAATTTACTGCCAGTAGTAAATTAATCAGCGAAGTAACCAAAAGTTTAACAGAACTCAAAGAGTCGAATAAGCAAGTAGTTGGCATAACAGAAGAGTTAAAAGTCTTACAAAATGTCCTAGCTAATCCTAAACAAAGAGGAGTTCTAGGTGAATACTACTTAGCTAACGTCTTAAGTAATGTTCTAACAACCGATCAATATTCTTTGCAGTATCGTTTTAATGATGGTGAAACAGTCGATGCAGTTATTCATTTAGATAAGGGTAGGCTATTAGCTATTGATTCTAAATTCTCGCTTGAAAACTATAATCGGCTAACTGAAGCAAAAGATAAACTCGACAAAGAAAAATTTGATCGACTTTTTAAAGAAGATCTTAAAAAACGTATCGACGAAACCGCCAAATATATTAGACCAAGTGAAAAAACTCTAGAATATGCCTTTATGTTCATACCAAGTGAAGCCATTTATTATGATCTACTGGCTAATAAAGTTGGTGCTAGTGGTAGTTCTGCCCGGAACTTAATTGAGTACGCTTTTAGAGACAAAAAGGTTATTATAGTTAGCCCGACAACTTTGATGGCCTATCTTCAAACAGTTATGCAGGGGCTTAGAAGCCTGCAAATTGAAGAGCGGGCTAAAGAAATTCAGCTAAGAGTAGCCGAACTTGGTAGGCATATTGGTAGCTATGACAATTACATGCAAAAACTTGGGCGCTCGCTTGGGGTAAGTGTTAATCATTTTAATACCGCTCATCAAGAGC
>JAJZHX010000095.1 GCA_021804315.1 bacterium | reverse complement strand
CTAATCTAAAAGTTATTAAAAAACATTTAAAACACTTTAATGAAAACTTAATTGAAGCAATCAATATTTTGGATGCTACTAGGCAAGATAAACAAGTGGAACTTAGCTTAAATGTCGATAACAGTCTTTATGAAGGCGGTTTCATTGGTGATCAAGACCGAAGTTTATTCTCGCTTATTCATCAAGCTAAACCCAAGGAGCTAAATAACTTTTTAACAAGCTTTAGCGATAATCGTTTAAGACAACTACTACCGCTATATAAAGCCCGAAACTATCCAGAAAGTCTCAGTCAAAGCGAATTACAATCTTGGCAAAACTACTACTTGACTAAACTTAATTATGGGGCTAAGTCCAGTCCCCATAAATTATTTCAAGCAAGACTAAACGAACTTTATGAACAAACCAGTTCTGCGAAACAAATAGCCATACTTGATGAGCTAAAGGCTTATTTAAAGATGATACATTTAATTTAAAACTAAAAGTTCTTATTTGCCAATTACCCTGTCTAAAAGCCAAACCCTCGTTACTGGCTAAGAAAAAAGACTTTTTAGTAATGCCTTTTAGCTTCAAGCCTAGGATTAGCAAAAAAAGCATGCCAACAGCCCAAGCCGTAAAAGAAACTTGAATATTAGTCCCTGGCAGAAAACCGCCAAAAACAAAATTAAACATATGACCACTCCCCTTAAAAATAACTATTCGTTAATTACCTAGGATTATATACTTTATTGAATATTTGTCAATAATATTATAAAGTGACTATCTTCTCGAGACAACTAGCCCTTATTAATTTATAGCGAGCTAGTCTCTATTAATAAGTTCTAAAGCCTTTAAAACCTTAGAACGATAACTAGGCTTAACATATAAAACTGCTTGGCGAATGGCTAAACAGATTAGATTACTTATGAAGCAAGAAAACGACAAGCTAACTAACGAAGTTGAAACTGATGAAACCTATGCTCCATCCAGGTCGCACCCAAGGAAGATCGGCAGAAGCAAGAAGCAAACCGTCTTTGATATAGTTGAGCGAAAAGGTAAAGTCTCAGCTCATCATGTTAAGAGCTCAGGTGCTAGAGTATTACTACCAATAATTCAAGAAAGAGTAGAAAGGCAGACTGTTATATATAGCGATGAATATGGCGCTTATAGAACTCTAGATAAGTTAGGTTATAGCCACACCACCGTTAATCACTCTAGGTTGGAATACGTTAGAGGCAGAGCCCATACTAATACTATTGAAGGCTTCTGGTCTCAACTAAAAAGATCTATTGACGGCACTTACCATGCTGTTTCGCCGAAGTATTTACAGTCTTACGTTGACGAGTTCGTTTTCCGTTATAATCACCGGGATGAAGCTGCGGGTCCTGTTCTGCTGGAATTGGCGTTGAAGCCCGTTTTATAAGTTGCTTGAAGAGTTTTTAGACATATAGCTATTATCTCATCCCCATTATGCTACAATATAACTAAAGGTTCCCACCTGCTAACAAGAGCTCCCGGGCTCTTCTCGCAAGAGATAGGCAGGCGGGTCATTTTTTATTTAGTAGTATCTTGTTCTACCTCGATTAAAAATATCAAAGTCAGACATTGGAATTCTTTGGAGTTTGTCCATTGGTCTAGATTCACTTTTCTCAAGTAATACATATTTAGCCCATGCACAATAATCTGCAATCTGGCCATTAAAGTCAGCCATGGTTCGATGAAAATATATTCTGTAGGGCTTACCCAATAATTTGAGTTCTGGTTTAACTACCCCTAGAAAAGCTTTTTGCTGTTTATTGGTAAGAGCTTTGTCAAAGATAACTATTATCTGTTCGTACTGTGTTGCTAGCCAACCATTAAATACATATTTTAGTAGAGTTTTCCCAAACAAAGCATAGAATGCCTCCGGTGACTGATAATCTGGGTGAGTTTTGTGCTTATCTGCATAGATATAGTTTATACGAATATTTGTAAGTTTTTCTATCTCATCAAATACTGCATTCCTGACTGCTTGCATATCTGGTGAAGCATGGAAATAATCTACATCTATTCCGTCCGCCAATAGCTGGTACTTAAGAGCTTGAAGCTTCTGAGATGACACTAATGGATCAAGTGCAGTAATTGCACTTAAAACAAAATGGTCAGTTCCTCTAGAACTAAAGTCAAAGTTACCTGATTCATCTATAAACATATAGAGGTTAGCCATGCAATCATTATATAGCTATGGCAAATAGTGCGCTACTTGGCTTGAGAGGATGTCGCCTATTATAAGAATTTTACTGTCATCAAATAATTGATTGGCAGTCAAACGCGGAACTACTAATGACAAAACCAAACATTTAAATGTATAATGAACATCTTAGTTTAAGAAAGATTAAGCAATAAATGACTGATTATATATCTATTCGAGGTGCTCGGGAGCATAACTTAAAAAATATTGATGTTGATTTACCACGCAATCAACTGGTTGTTATAACTGGTCTTAGCGGTTCAGGTAAATCATCTCTTGCTTTTGATACTATTTATGCCGAAGGTCAAAGGCGCTACGTCGAGTCGTTAAGTTCCTATGCCAGACAATTCTTAGGTCTGATGGAAAAGCCAGATGTTGATCAAATTGACGGCTTATCACCAGCTATCTCAATTGATCAAAAATCTACCTCTCACAATCCAAGATCGACGGTTGCTACGGTAACGGAAATTTATGATTACTTAAGACTATTGTTTGCTAGAATTGGTATCCCGCATTGCCCTATCGACAACTTGCCAGTAA